>JBGSXQ010000191.1:0-4051 GCA_041751315.1 Gaiellaceae bacterium
GATCCGTCACGTCCACCTCGTACGCGCGCGCGCCAGGGGGCACGTCGCCGGCGGCGACGTCGAAGCTCGCGACCCGCATCCCGCGCTCCGCGAGCCCGGAGAGATAGACCTGGCCGAGCTGGCCCATTCCGCCGGTCACCACGGCGACGCGCCCCTCGAGATCGAAGAGCGGATCGGTCACGCGACGGCCACGACGCGCTTCGCGTTCCACACGGCGTCGCATAGCTCCCGGACGCATCCCTGGCCGCCCGCACGCGTCAAGATCATCCTCGCGAGCGGCACGACCTCGGCCCAGGCGTCCGCGGGGACGACGGGCAAGCCGACTGCCGCGAGGCACTCGGCGTCGTTGATGTCGTTCCCGACGTATGCGGTCTCTGCGAGCGAGATGCCTCGGCGTGCGAGCTCTGCGTTCAGAACGGGAAGCTTGTCCTCGATCCCGTGGACGCACTCGCTGCGGATCTTGCGCGCGCGCGCCGGCACGGCATCGTTCGTCTCGGAGGTCAGGATGAAGTAGTCGACTCCGACTTCGTCGAGGCGCCGCAGGCCCGCCGAGTCCCCGCGGAAGCAGGCGACGCTCTCCTCGCCGCGATCGTTCGTCCACACGCGATTGTCGGAGAAGACGCCGTCGAAGTCGAAGACGACGAGCCGAATGTCCGCGAGGTCGGTCACGCTCCCCGCGCGGCCACCGGTGCTGCGGCAGGCTCGAGGTCTTCCGCGGTGACAGCCTGCTCGGCTGCGACCGGATGCGCGAGTCGGCGGCCGACGAGATCGTCCAGGACGAACGGCGCCAGGCCGCCGTCGGCGGGAGACTTCGCAATGAGATCGCCAGGAGCGAGAACGTGCCCGACAGGGAGGCCGCGCGCGGCAACGAGCTTCTTCCCCATCTTGTCGAGCGCGCGCTCCTCGCTCGGAAGCGGCCGCTTCACGCCATCGCCGACGGCTTCGGGGATGCGGCTGAGATCGCGCACCAGGCGCCGCAGGCCCTCGGGCATCAGCGAGAACGCGTGATCGGATCCTTTCCAGGCGTGGTTGAGCGTGAAGTGCTTCTCCACGACGCGTGCGCCGAGCATGTAGCCGACGAGCGACATCGCGATCCCGCTCTGATGGTCGGAGAGGCCGATGACGAGCTCGGGGAAGCGCTCGCGATACGTCTCGACGACGCCGAGGTTGAGCTCCTCCACCTCGCACGGGTAGGCAGCCGTGCATTGCATGACGCAGAGCTGCGGATTGAGCGGGAGGATCGTGTCGACCGCGCGTTCCACGTCTTCCAGCGTCCCGCCACCGGTGGAGAGGAAGATCGGCCGTCCGAGCTGCGCGACGTGTCGCTGGAGCGGTGTGTTCGTGAGGTCGCCAGAGGCGATCTTGAACGCGGGCATGTCGAGCTCGGCGAGGAAGTCCGCGCTCGCCTCGTCGAAGACCGTGCCGAAGAGCGTGATGCCCTCCTCGCGCGCGAACTCTCGGAGCTCGAGCCACTCGGCGGCGGACAGCTCGAGCGCCTCGCGATGCTCGCCGTACGTCGGCCCGAACGAGTGCTCGTTGTCGTACGGCGCGTCGTACAGCTCGCGCGTGTAGAGCGCGCGGTTGTCGCGCTTCTGAAGCTTGACTGCGTTGGCTCCGCAGTCCTTCGCAGAGCGGACGAGCGCCTTTGCCTTCTCGACCTCGCCCTGGTGGTTGTGGCCGACCTCCGCGATGACGTACGCGGGGCCGTCCCGCGTTATTGCCTTGCCGTCGACGACCAGCTCGCGCACGGGAGGATGGTACTGACCGAGCCGGTGGAGCTCCGCTCAGCCAGCCTGCTCGAGCGTGACGTCCATCCCGACCGTCTGCGCCTGCTCGGCGAACGCTCGTCCCACCTCCAGCGTCGGGATCCCGCCGACCGCGACCCGCACTCTCCCGCATCCGTTCCAGGCCATCTCGGTTCCGACGAAGCCGACGGCGAGCGCGCGATCGCGCACGACGACGGCGTCGCGCTCGGTGTCGAAGTAGCCGAAAACGGCCTCTATGTCGCCGTCGGCCGTAGCCGGCCGCACGCAGTCGCCACGGTCGGGGAACTGCGGCGCGCCGCCCACCAGCGCGTACGCCGGATACGCGAGTGCGAGCACTACCACTGCGATCCACGGAGCGAGACGCATCACGGAGTGTCCTCTCGACCATCGGCCCCGCGCCATGCAGCGTCGAGCAGCAGCGGGACGAGCGCCGCGGACGTGACCACGAGCGACGCCGACAGGCGGACGATCGGATTGACGCCCTCATCCTGGACGAATGGAAGCTCGAGCTCGGTGAACGCCCAGAGCACCCACGTGAGTCCCGTTGTCACGAGCGCGTAGAGCGCGAGAGCGAACGTCGGCACGATGCGAGCGCCGGCGACGAAACCGAGGACGATCGCGGCGAGCGCGAGCGGCACGATCAGGAGCCAGAGGTCGTAGTCGAACAGTGTCATGACCACCGACTCGAAGGCCGGCCATGCGCGGTCGAGGTTGTCGAAGAGCGCCAGAGCCCCGGCGGAGGGAAGCTCTCCGGTGAGCTCGCGCGAGGAGAACCAGATGCGCCACGGGACAGCCGCTGCCAGCGCGACCGCGGTGACGAGGCCGAGCCGGGGCCAGGCATATCTCCGGTCGCGCCAGGATGCCACTAGCGCCGCCATGACGACGCACCCGACGAGCATCAGGCCCTCACGCTTCGTGAGAAGCGCGGCGGCCATGAGCGGGCACGCGGCCGCGAGCAGCCATGTCTCGTGCTCGACGAGCCAAAGCGCGAGCAGGAGGGCCGCGAGGGCAAAGAGGTAGTCGAGCAGGAAGTCCGCCTGCGGATCCAGGTTACGACCCGCCACCCGCGGTGCTGTGAGAACGAGCAGGAGGAATGGCCACACGAGGATCGGCGACACGCGCGGAGCGAGCAATCCCACGACTGCAGCAGCGAACCCACAGGCGAGAAACCAGAACTGCAGGTGGAGCGTGACGACGTCCGCCGAGCCCATGAAGTGGAACGCGGAGGCCTCCAACGCCGGCAGGAGCGGCGGGTACGTGGGGTTTACGAGCTCACGGAAGAACTGCTCGTCGAGGCCGCCGAAGAAGTAGATCGCTTTCGCCTTCGGCACCCAGAACGCCCATGCGTCCCAGGCAGAGAGGCCGGCCAGGCGGCCGGCCCTGAAGAGTGCCTCCATGCACACGACAACGAGGACGCCGAACACGAATGTGACGGCACCGAGCCCGTGCTCTCGGCTCGGCGAAAGGGACGGGCGCCACGAAGCGAGCGGTGCACGGAGCACGAAGGCCACCGCGGAGAGCGCGACGCCGATCAGCAAGACCGACGCCATCGAGAACGGCACGCCGACGATCAGCGCGACGGTGAGGACGACGCCGAAGAGCGACACACCGAGGAAGTAGGCGAGCCCGGCGCAGCGTGCAAGATCACCCCACGAGCGCCATCCACGCAACGCGGCGAGGGTCGCGACTCCGACGCCGAGCAGGAACGCGTTGAACGCCGTCAGGCCGAGGAGCGCGCGAACGGTCAACGCTGCGCCTCCAGGATCGAGATGCCGTTGCCGCCGTCCCACACGACCACTGCCGCACGTTCCAGCCCCGCCCGGTCGCAGCCGTAGCAGATGATCCACTCGGCCTCCGGGTCGGGCCTGCGCGGCATGAGGAAGTACCGTGCGTACTGGTCGATGTACGGCTCGGTCAGCTCCGTGGCACCCTCGACGCTGGGCCCTGCGACGACGTGATAGGTGCCGTCCTCGGGGATGAGCGCCCGCGCCTGATAGAGCGCGCGCTTGTCGACCACGAGCGAGTTCCCGCCGGCGAACTCGCGATCGTCGTAGTTCGCCGAGGCGTTCGTCTCAGCCGTATCGCCGAGCCGGCCGACGCTCACCACGAGCTGGACGAGCCCGAAGGCGATCGCGACGAGGACGCACGCCGCGACGCCGGCACGTGCCAATCGGCGCATGACTCGAGGATAGAGGCGCCGTCACCGGTCGACCGCGTCGCGGTAGACCGCGAGCGTCGCGTCCGTCGCCACCCGCACCGAGAAACGCTCACTCGCCGCGATGCGC
>JBGSXQ010000192.1:0-8772 GCA_041751315.1 Gaiellaceae bacterium
GCCGCGAACGCCCGCGCGCACGCCGCGCCGATCCCACCCGACGCGCCCGTGACCAGCACACCTTTTCCAGCAAGCCCCGTCTCGATCGTCGTAGGCTACTGCCATGCGCGTCCACGTCATCTCCGACATGGAGGGCGTCGCCGGGATCGTCAAGTGGGAGCAGACGACCGGCGGCGAGGCGCTGTACGAGGAGGGGCGCAAGCTCTACACGCAGGAGATCAACGCGGCCGTGCGCGGTGCGACTGCGGCGGGCGCGACGGAGATCGTGGTCATGGACTGCCACGGCGCGGGGAAGGGATGGACGTTCAACTCCCTCGTCCCGGAGGACCTCGACCCTGCGTGCGAGTTCGTCGTCCAGGACGAGTGGACGCCGAACACGTGGTAGCTCGGCCCGCTCCGAGTGCATAGGGACTTGAGCGTGTCCAGCTTCACGCCGACCTCACGATGCTGGCTCGTCTTTCGCAGGCGCTCACCAAGGTGCGAGTCGTTCCGCTCGCCGCGTAGGCCGCACACGTGGAAGTACGGCGCTGCTCACAGTAGAGTCAACACGCTCCCCACGAAAGGAATCAACCGTGCCGACCTGGCTTTTGATCGTCATCATCGTCCTTATTGTGTTGGCCGTCCTTGGCTACTTTGGCCGGGGACGCAGGTCTAGATAGCGCGGCCCGTCTAGTTTTCGTTTCGCCAAACGCACCAAACCCTCCCAGCAGCAGGCGGGATCGGATCAGACCCCGCATGATCGCTCGGCATGGTCGCGATTCCCGAGTACGTAGTTGGCGACACCCCTCGTGGACGCCGAACACGTGGTACGTCGGCTCCGCTCGACGTTGGCTTCCTGAGCTTGCGGCGTAGTCACCGGGCTGCGTCTGGCGATCCCGGATAGGGTCTGCTCAACCCCAAGCATGGAGGATCGCGTCAACATGAGCATCGTTGTCCGTTTCAACCCCGTATCCCTGACGGCCGCGAAGTACGACGAAGCAATCCGGCGTCATGAAGAGGCTGGAGTCGAGATGCCTCCGGACGGCATGGACTACCACGTCTGTTTCGGGTCGGAAGGGAACTTGCGTGTCAGCGAAATCTGGGACTCTCGGGAGCAGTTGGAGGCTTACGGTGAGCGGTTGATGCCCATACTGGCCGACACCGGAATCGAGCTTTCCGGCGAGCCCGAGATCTTCGAAGTTCACAACACCATCAAGCGCTAGACGGGGCGCGTTCTGCAAGTCGTTTCGCCAAACCCTCCAGTAGTAGACGGGCGGTCGCGATTCCTAAGTACGTAGTTGGCGACACCCCTTGTGGACGGAGTACACGGAGTTCCTCGAGGAGGGCTGCGACGCCGCGCTCTTCGTGGGGATGCACTCCAGGGCCGGCACGCCCGACGGCGTCATGAACCACACGATCTCGGGCCGCGACTTCCAGAACCTCTGGTTCAACGGCACGCTCGTCGGCGAGACTGGCATCAACGCCGCGCTCTGCGGCACGTGGGCGTGCCCGGTGCTGCTCGTAACCGGCGACGACGCCTCGTGTCGCGAGGGGACGGAGCTGCTCGGCGATGGGCTGACGACGGTCGCGGTCAAGCGCGGGTTCAGCTCCTTCAGCGCGCGGAACCTCACGCCGGCACGCGCGCGCGAGCTGATCGAGGACGGCGCCAAGCGCGCGCTCACCGACCTCCCGGCGGTCACGCCGTACGACCCGGGGAGCCCGTGCGAGATCAGGGTCGAGTACAAGAACACGAACGCCGCCCACTCCCTCCGCTATCGCGCGGGCGTCGAGCTCGTCGACGCGCGCACCATTGTCTCCCGCGCCGAGACGTGGTGGGAGGCGTGGAAGCAGTTCTACTTCTGAGCGGCGAAGCGGTGTCCTCGGTCGACCTCATCTCGCAGTCGTACGAGGCGTTCGCCCGCGGGGACATGGCTGGCGTGCTCGCGCACATGCACGACGAGATCGAGTGGCACCAGGCGCAGGGTCTCCCGCACGGGGGCGTCTACCACGGAATCGACGAGGTTCGCCGCAGAATCTTCGATCCGCTTGCCCGCGACTGGTGGGTCGAGTTCGTCGTCACTCCGGAGCAGTACTTCGACGCGGGAGCAGATGTCGTCGTCATCGGCCGGTACCGGGGCGTCGCCCGCGGAACGGGCAAGAAGCTCGACGTCCCGTTCGTGCACATTTGGACGTTCCAGGACGGGCTGACCGTCCGGTTCCGGCAGTTTCTCGACACCGCGGGCTGGGTCGAGGCGCTCGCGTCTTGACCCGGACACGGAACGCTCCCGCACACGCAATGCCCATTGACACGACAGCGAGAACGCGGTGTGATGCACGACACACCGCTCGCGGCGTCTTCGCTTCCCAACATCGGGATCGAGGGGGCGTCAGAGCGAACAGCAGTCACGACCACAAAAGGAGGGATTGATGCGGAAGGCACTATTCGTAGTCGGGCTCGCAGGACTTGTCGCAGCCGCCGTCGTGACGGCTGCCGTAGCGAGGCCGGCTGCCCAGGCGGCGCCCGCACAGATCGCGGCGTGCACGAACGTCTCGCTCGGGTTCCTGGGGCCGCTCACCGGGCCGGCAGGCTTCCTGGGCCAGGAGCAGCTCTCATGGCTGCGGTTCGGAGTCCAGAAGTACAACAAGGCCGAGGGGACGAGGTTCAAGGTCGTGCTCGGCGACACCCAGCTGAAGGCTCCGGTCGCCCGCACGGTCGCCCGGAGGTTCGTCAGCGATCGAAACGTCATGGCCGTCATCGGAGGGTCGGAGAGCCAGGCCGTCCGGGTGAGCGGCAAGCTCTTCCAGGCGGCTTCGCTGGCGTCGGTCTCCGGATCGGCCACCGCCATCGACCTGACGAAGGGGCGTCCGTACAGGACCTTCTTCCGTGTCATTCCGAACGACGCCATCCAGGGGCCGGACATCATCAACTTCGTATCGCGGAACCTGAAAGCGCGGAACGTTGTCATCATCGACTCGCAGGACGACTATTCCGTCCCGCTGTCGAGTGCGATCGCGCGTGGTCTCCGGGCACGGAACGTGAATGTCGGGCGGGAGTCCGTGGCGGCCGACGACACCGACTTCTCGTCGGTCGTGGCGAACGTCGGCAGCAACGTGACGGTCGTCATCTTCGCCACGCAGGTGGCGACGGCGGCGAACACGCTCTCGAACCAGCTTCGTGAGCAGGGCAAGCGGGCGATCGTGTTCGGGACGGACGGCGCCTACTCGCCGTCGCAGTTCAAGCCGCGGAGCGGCTACGTGTCGGTGTTCGCACCGGATCTGCACTTCGATCCGCGAGCACGGGCGGTCATCCGCGAGTACCGCCGCTTCGTGTCCAAGGACACGTCCGGCGCGTTCGGCCCGGCGACGTACATGGCCGGATGGGTTGCGATGTCCGCGATCGAGCGGGCTTGTGCGGATGGCACGGCCACTCGCGCCGAGGTCGTGAGGCAACTGCGCAGGACGAACTCCCCTTCGATCATCGGGCCGAACATCCGGTTCGATGCGAAGGGCGATCTGAGGGGCGGCGGCGCGTTCGTGATCTACAGGATCACGAACGGGAAGTACATGGCAATTCGCTAGATCGACGCCGAGCTCGAGCGAGCGGCCCGCCCCCACGGGTGGGCCGCTCGCAATTCTCCCTCCGACTGTGAAATAACCCACGCGTGGACTGGGACAAGCTCGTCCAGCTGATCGTCAACGGCCTGACGTTGGGCAGCGTGTACGCGCTCGTCGCCCTCGGGTTCTCGATGGTCTACGGGATCCTGAAACTCCTCAATCTCGCTCACGGTGATGTGCTGATGGTCGGCGCGTTCATGGGGTGGGGCGTCCTCGGGTGGCTCGGCGGGGCGCAAGATCCCGCTGTCGCGGTCTGGCTGCTGATCGTCCTCATGATCCTGGTGGCGATGGTGGCAGGTGGGTTCCTGGGCGTCGCCATCGAGCGATTCGCGTATAGGCCGCTCCGGCGTGCCCCGCGCATCGCGCCGCTGATCAGCGCTCTCGGAGTCTCGTTCTTCATCCAGAACTCGGTGCTCTTGCTCTTCGGCGCCAACTTCCGCAGCTACGAGTCGTTCGACCTCGTCGACGTCGAGGTCGGAGTCAGCTGGGGGCCGCTGAACATCTGGATCCTCCGAATCGTCGTCATGGCAGCGGCACTGGCGATGATGCTCGCCCTCTGGATCCTCGTCACCCGAACGAAGCTCGGGAAGGCGATGCGGGCGACCGCGTTCGACCGGGAGGCCGCCGCGATGATGGGGATCGACGTCGACCGCGTCATCGTGAAGACGTTCTTCATCGGCTCGGCGCTCGCGGGCGCGGCTGGCGTTCTCGTGGGGCTCGTCTTCGGCTCGATCAACCACTTCATGGGCTTCGGCTACGGGCTCAAGGGCTTCACCGCCGCCGTTGTCGGAGGGATCGGATCGATTCCGGGCGCAATGTTCGGCGGGCTCTTCATCGGCCTCGCGGAGGCGTTCTCGGTGGGCTACATCGAGGACCTCACACGCGGCCGCCTCGGCAGTGCGTTCAGCGATCTCGTGGTGTTCCTGATCCTCGTGATCTTCATGCTCGTCCGGCCCCAGGGCATCTTCGGCAAGCCGGAGGTGAAGAAGGTTTGAGTACCGGGTCGCAGTCTCCCGAGCCGCCGCGCATCGGCGTCGACGAGTGGGTCGCGAGCTCGGAGGGGCGCCGCGCGCGGTCCGTCGCGGATCGGTTGCAGGAGCGGCTCGAGCGGACACCGGCTGCGGCCAAGCTCGTCGCCCTCGCGTTGCCGTTCGCGATCTTCCCGCTGCTCGTCGACTCCGACTACCTGAAGCAGGTCGGGATCGACACGCTGATCTTTGTCCTGCTCGCGTTGGGACTGAACGTCGCCGTCGGGTGGGTCGGGCTGCTCGACCTCGGGTTCGTCGCGTTCTTCGGGCTCGGGGCGTACCTGTACGCGTCCGTTGCGTCGGAGTACGCGGGCAGACACTGGGAGGCGCAGTTCGCGGTCCCGGCGATCGCGACCGCCGTCGCCGCGGCCGGATTCCTCGTCGGGCTTCCCTCCCGGCGGCTCGTGGGCGACTACCTCGCCATCGTCACGTTGTTCTTCCTGCAGATCTGGCTCGTCGTCCTCATCAACGCGTCGTTCACGCGCGGGCCCAACGGGATCTCCGACATCTACCCGCTGAAGCTCTTCGGACGCGAGATCGTGTCCCTCAGCGGGTACTACTACGTGACCTTCGCGGCGTTCGTCGTGATCGTCTCGTTCCTCTACCTCCTCGGTCGTTCGCGCACGGGCCGCGCGTGGCGCGCTGTCCGTGAGGACGAGCTCGCGGCCGAGCTCATGACGATGCCCGTCAACCGGCTGAAGCTGATGGCCTTCGCGGTCGGTGCGGGGATCGCGGGCGTGGCCGGGGCGCTCTTCGCCCCCGCGCAGGGCGCGGTCTTCCCGGCGAGCTTCGACATAGTCCTTCTCATCACCGTCTACGCGATGGTCGTGCTCGGCGGTGCGGGGAGCCTGTTCGGTGTGACGGTCGGTGCCGTGGTGATCAATGCCTCGCTCGAGGCGCTGCGTGGCCCCGACGACGCCAGCTGGCTGTTCTACGGCGTCGTCGTTCTGGCGCTGGTCTTGCTGATGCGACCGCGCTGGCTTCCGGTCGCCGTCCTCGGTGCGACCGCCGCTTTCGGAGTCGTCGTTCACGAGATTGCCGAGCAGGTGCGGCCGTCGCTGGTGAGCGGCACGACGTTCGGCACCGCCTCGGTCGATCGGCTCGTGGATTCCTGGGTCCTCGTCCCGGAAGGGGCAGTCGGGCCCGACGGGCTTCCAGCAGGAGCGCTTGCTCGTCTCGCCTACATCGGCCTCATCGCCGCGATCCTTGCCCTGACCCTCATCCGAAGCCCGCTCTGGCGCGCGATCGCACTCGTCCCGGTGCTCTATCTCACGTTCTGCGTGTGGGAGAACATCCTGCTCGCGCAGCCTGCGGTCGCGCGGTTCGTCCTCATCGGGGCGATGCTCGTCGCGCTCATGGCCGTGCGCCCCCAGGGCCTCTTCGGCAAGCAACGCGTGGAGGTCGTGTGACCTCCGACGTTCTCCACGGACCTCTTCTCGACGTACGAGGACTTTCTCTCTCGTTCGGAGGCCTTCGCGTGCTGGACGAGCTCGACTTCTCGGTCGGCGAGCGCGAGATCGTGAGCGTCATCGGTCCGAACGGCGCCGGCAAGACGACGCTCTTCAACGTCATCACCGGCGTCTATCCCCCCGAGGCGGGCGATGTGCTCTTCGACGGCGCGACCATCGTCGGGCTCGACCCGCACAAGATCGCGCGTCGAGGCATCGCGAGGACGTTCCAGACCCTTCGCCTGTTCCTGAACATGACCGTGAAGGAGAACGTGATGGCCGCCGCCTACGGCCACACGCGAGCAGGGATGCTCCGCTCCGTGCTGCGCACGCCGGGAATGAGACGCGAGGAACGAGAGATCGGGCAGCTTGCGGAAGACCGCCTCGCATTCTTCGGCGATCGCCTCGTCGGCTATCGCTGGGGGCAGCCCGCCTACAGCCTCTCGTATGCGAACCGGCGCCGGCTCGAGATAGCGCGCGCCACGGCCGCCAATCCGAGGCTGTTGCTCCTCGACGAGCCCGCGGCCGGCATGAACCCCGTCGAGACGAATGAGATCACCGAGCTCATCTCCCGGCTCCGGGAGGAGGGCGGCTTCACGATCCTCGTCATAGAGCACGACATGCACGTCGTCGAGGGCATCTCGGACCGTGTCGTCGCGCTCGACCACGGCGTGAAGATCGCCGAGGGGACGTACGAGCAGGTCGCGACCGATCCACGCGTCGTGGAGGCGTATCTCGGGACGTCGGCGACGGAGGGCCCTTGACCGATGACGGACAGCCGCAGCCGCTCCTCCGGCTCGCAGGCATCAACACGTACTACGGCCAGATGCACATCCTCCAGGACGTCAACCTGGACGTGGGAGAGGGCGAGCTCGTCTGCCTCCTCGGCGGCAATGCCTCGGGCAAGTCGACCACGCTCAAGACCGTTCTCGGCATCGTCCAGCCGCGCACCGGTTCCGTCGTCTTCGGCAATGAGGATGTCACGCGCTTCTCGACTGCTCGCCGGATCGAGCGCGGACTCGCGATCGTCCCGGAGAACCGGAGGCTCTTCGGCCCGATGACCGTCCTCGAGAACCTCGAGATGGGCGCATACCTGCGCCCACGCGCGGACTTGCGCGAGGACCTCGACCGCGTGTACGAGCTCTTTCCGAAGGTTGCCGAGAGGCGGAAGCAGCTTGCCGGGACGCTCTCGGGAGGCGAGCAACAGATGGTCGCCATGGGGCGCGCACTGATGGCCCGACCGAAGCTCATGCTCATGGACGAGCCGTCGATGGGGCTCGCGCCCATCCTCGTCGAGCGGAGCTTCGAGATCATTCAGCAGGTGCACCGCGCCGGTGTGGCGATGCTCATCGTCGAGCAGAATGCGAACGTGTCGCTCTCGATCGCCGATCGCGGCTACGTTCTCTCGACGGGACGCGTCGTCCTCGAGGGAAAGGCCGCGGAGCTCATCCGGCACGACGAGCTTCGCAAGGCCTACCTCGGGCGATAGGACATGCCCCCAGAGCTGATCCCCGGCCAGTCCATTCGGGACGAGTTCCCGATCTTCGAGCACACGACGTACGCGAACTCCTGCTCGCAGGGCGCCCTCGCGAACCGTGTCCGCGAGGCGGCGGAGGAGTGGCTCGCGGGCTGGGACGAGAACGGCGCCGAGTGGGAGTTCTGGGTCGAGCGCAACGAGGCCGCCCGCGCCGCATTCGCGAGTCTCGTCCACGCCGAGCCCGACGACGTCGCGGTGACCACCTCCGTATCGCAGGCGGTCAGCGCCCTCGTCTCGGCGCTCGATCTTCGCGGGGAGCGCAACCGGATCGTCATCGGTGAGTACGAGTTCCCGACCGTGGGCCAGATCGCGCACGCCCAGGAGCTCCGCGGCGCCGAAGTCATCCACGTGCGACCCGACAGTGACGGTCGCATCCCGCTGGAGCGCTTCGCCGAGGCGGTCGACGAGCGAACTGCCCTCGTCTGCTCGACGTTCGTCTCTTTCCGCTCAGGACACCGGCACGACGTCGCGGCGATCGCGGAGATCGCGCACGCGCACGGCGCGCTCCACCTCGCCGACAGCTATCAGGCGATCGGAGCGATCGAGCTCGACGTGCGCACGCTCGGCCCCGACGTCGTCACCGGGGGCACCGTCAAGTACCTGCTCGGCTCCGCTGGGCTCGGGTTCATGTGGCTTCGAGAACCCCTCCGCGGCGAGCTCTTGCCCACGCAGACGGGCTGGTTCGCCGACGAGGACATCTTCGCCATGTCGATCGCGGACTACTCACCGCACGCCACTGCCCGACGCTTCGACAGCGGCACCCCTCCCGTGCCCTCTCTCTATCCTGGCGTCGCCGGCATGGAGCTGATCGCGGAGGTGGGTGTCCCCCGAATCGAGGCCCACATCCGACGCCTGGTGGACCGTCTCCTCGCGGGTCTCGACGACCTCGGTGCGACCGTCGTGACCCCTCGCGGCGACAAGGAGTACGGCCCTATGACGTGTGTCCTCTCCACGGATCCGAATGCGCTCGTCGCCGCACTAGCCGCCGAGCGCATCGTCGTGTCGACGCGCGACTCGAATCTGCGCATCTCCCTCCACCTCTACAACGTCGAGGACGACGTCGACCACATCCTCGCGGCGCTCTCAGCGAACCGAGCTCTGCTCGCCTAAGCGGCGTCCGGCCAGGCGGTCTCGGCGGGCGGCGCGTCCGACCGCGGGCGACCGC
>JBGSXQ010000193.1:0-3559 GCA_041751315.1 Gaiellaceae bacterium
CCAACGGCATCCAGCAGCGCGTCCACCGCAGGCCAGAGAGGCTGCGTGTCGGACTCGACCGGCGCCTCGAGCTCGAACTCACCACGCGCGATCATCACGGCCGTCCCGTGCTCGCCGATCGCCCCGGAGACGAGGATCCGATCTCCTGGCTCGAGCGACGCCGGCGAGAGTTGCGCGCGCGGGTCGCAGATGCCGAGGCCGGTCGTGCAGATGTACATCGCATCGGCGTGGCCGCGCTCGACGACCTTCGTGTCTCCGGCAACGATCTCCACTCCCGCTCGCTCGGCCGCTCGCGCGATCGCCTCGACCTCCGCCCGCAGATCGTCGGCCGCGAGGCCCTCCTCGAGCACGAGTGACAACGTGAGCGCCACAGGGCGGGCTCCGCTGACTGCGAGATCGTTGACCGTTCCGTTCACCGCCAGCTCGCCGATCGACCCTCCGGGAAAGCGGATGGGCCTGACCACGAAGCTGTCCGTCGTCAGCGCCAGGCCGAGCCCCTCGAGCACGATCACGCCTGCGTCATCGAGCTCGCGGAGCGCAGCCGAACCGAGGGCAGGTACGAGGAGCCCCTCGATGAGGGCCGCGCTCGCCTTGCCTCCCGCCCCGTGCGCCATCGTGATCTGCGTGTCGCGGAAGCGAAGCGGCTTCGCCCGCACGCGATCGATGAGCGCGAGCGCATCCTCTTCCCGAGTGGGTGCGGCTGTCTCCGGCGTCACGCCAGCACCTCGACCTTCTCGCGAACGAAGCGGCCGAAGTTGTAGTACGCCGCGCAGGCGCCTTCCGATGAGACCATGCAGGTTCCGATCGGCCGCTCTGGCGTGCAGGCCGTGCCGAAGACCTTGCACTCCCAGGGCTTGATGACGCCTTTGAGCACCTCGCCGCACTGGCAGGCCTTCGGGTCGGCGACCCGGACGCCGGGCACGCGGTAGCGAACCTCGGCGTCGAAGTCGGCGTACGCGGAGCTCAGCCTCAAGCCGCTGTGCGAGATGAACCCGAGCCCGCGCCATTCGAAGTGCGGGCGGAGCTCGAACACCTCGGCCAGGACGCGAAGCGCTTGCGGGTTCCCCTCGTAGGGGACGACCCGCTTGTACTGGTTTTCCACCTCGCACCGGCCCTCGGCGATCTGCCGGAGGATCATGTGCACCGACTGCAGCACGTCCAGCGGCTCGAACCCCGAGATGACGATCGGACGCTCGTAGGCGCTCGGGATGAACTCGAAGGGACGCGCTCCGACGACCGTCGCGACGTGCCCCGGGCCGACGAAGCCGTCGAGTCGCAGGTCGGGTGATTCGAGCAGCGCCTTGAGCGGCGGGACGATCGTGACGTGGTTGCAGAAGACGAAGAAGTTCGAGATGCCTTCGGCCTTCGCCCGCATGAGGGTCAGCGCCGTGGACGGAGCCGTCGTCTCGAACCCGACGGCGAAGAAGACGACGTCGCGCTCCGGGTTCTCCCGCGCGACCCGCAGCGCGTCGAGCGGCGAGTAGACCATGCGGATGTCGGCGCCCTCCGCTTTGGCGTCGAGCAGCGTCCCGTCCCCACCCGGCACGCGCATCATGTCGCCGAAGCAGGTGAAGATCACGCCGGGCTCCATCGCCACCGCGATCCCGTCGTCGACGCGACCCATCGGGATGACGCACACAGGGCAACCCGGGCCGTGGACGAGCTCGACGCTCTCAGGCAGCAGGTCGTCGACGCCGTACTTGTAGATCGTGTGCGTGTGGCCGCCGCAGACCTCCATCACCTTGTAGTGCCGCCCCGGCTCGACCACGGAGAGGATCTCCGCGGCAAGCGCCCGACCGAGCTCGGCGTCGCGGAACTCGTCGACGAACCTCATGCGCGCCTTGCTTCCGGCTCGAGGCGAACCAGCGCTACACCGGCATGAACGAGCACCGAGTCGCCGGGGCTCACGGGCGAGACGAGGTCGGTCATGATCCGCTCCCACCGGCCGTTGTCGTCGACACACGAGGCGAGCCCATCCGACCCGAGACCGAGGACGCGCATCGCGACCCCCTCGTCCGAGCACGTGATGCAGTGCGTGTCGTTGCAGGTTTCAATCATTCGATGAGGCTCGCCCTCAGATCCTCGAGCTCCTGCTCGTACGCCTCGCCCATCTGCTGGAGAAGGCCGAGCGTCGCCGCCGCTTCGTCCTCGTCGACTCGCGACAGCGCGAATCCGACGTGGATCAGCACCCAGTCGCCGGGGCTGGCGCCCCCGTCGGCGTCGAGCAGGCCGACGTTCACGTTGCGCTGGACCCCCGCGACGTCCACACGCGCTAGACGATTCGGCTCATCGACCATCTCCACGATCTGCCCCGGGATCGCAAGGCACACGCTCGACGATCTCCTCTCTCGAAGAGTGCTCGAGCGTCGATCCTACGAGCCGGCAACGAGCGGTCTCGTCAGGGTATCCGCACGTTTCCTCATGATTTCTTGAGGAACGAGAGGCTTGCTGTGGGCTATGCGGCTGCGAGCTTGTAGCCCGAACCGCGGATCGTGATGATACGCGTCGGCCGTCTGGGGTCGCTCTCGATCTTGTGCCGAAGGTTCGAGATGTGGACGTCGCAGGCATGCTCGTCGCCGACGTGATCCGAATCCCATAGGTGCTGCATGATCTCGCGCCGCGGCACGACGCGCCCGGGTACCTCCGCGAGCAGAGCGAGCAGCTTGAACTGCGAGGGCGTCAGGTACACAGGGCGTGCGTCGACGACGACCTCGTGAGAGACGAGATCGACGACGATGCCACCGACCTCGCGCACCGCGCCGGCGCTCGCGCGGTCGAGCTCACGGCGGCGCATGATCGCCCGTGCGCGACTGACGAGCTCCAGCAGCGAGAACGGCTTCGTCATGTAGTCGTCCGCGCCGAGCTCGAGACCCAGGACGCGGTCGACCTCGGTGTCGCGGGAGGTGAGGATGATGATGGGCACCGGGCTCGACGCCCGAACGGTCTTCAGCAGATCCGTGCCGGGCGTTCCCGGGAGCATCAAGTCGAGGATGACGACGTCGTAGCGGTCGTGATGCGCGGTGAGAGCTTCGGTGCCGTCCGCGATGGACTGCACCTCGAAGCCGTCGCGCTCGAAGGCGTGAGTCACCGCCCGCCGAATGGCGGGCTCGTCTTCGACGAGCAGGATTCGACCGGTCATGGTTGGCTCCTCCCGTAGGCAGGAAGTGTTACCCGTGCCGTCGTTCCGTTAAGCACCTTCGACTCGAGCTCCACCGTCCCACCGAGCAAGCGCACGGCCTCCCGGACGATCGCAAGGCCGAGGCCGAACCCGTCGGCATTCCGGTCACCCGGCCGATAGAAGCGATCGAACACCCGGTCGAGCTCCTCGGGCGGGATGCCGCATCCCGTGTCGACGACCTCGATCTGGACGACGCACGTATGGCAGAGGCGGCCGATGAGGTCGATGCGGCCGGACGAGGTGTGCTTCGCCGCGTTCACCGCAAGGTTGTCGACGACGCGCTCGAGCACGTCGCGGTCGGCGAGCGCCACCACGCTCGGCGAGCAGTCGACGGAGACGTTCACGCCGTCCGCGACCGCGAGACCGGTCGCGACATCGGCG
>JBGSXQ010000194.1:0-4667 GCA_041751315.1 Gaiellaceae bacterium
GAGCACGCGGAGCCCCTGCACCTCGGAGGCATCGGCCTGCGCGCCGGCCGACCGCGCGCTCGCGCCAGCCGAGACCGAGGCCGTCACCTTCCCTGCGACGATCTCGCCGTTGAAGAGAGAGACGACGATCGCCTCGGCGAAGGACTGCGTGGCGGCTGCCGATCCGGGCGATGCGAACACCGCAGCCCGCGAGCGGCCGATGCTGATCACGGAGCCATCCCCGGGGTACGCGAAGGACTGGACGTCGACCGTGGTGGAGTCGGGCCACTCGAGATCGCCGAGCGAGACCGTCTTCTGACCGGGAATGGTGATGCGCACGAGGAACGCGTTCGCGTCCGTCGTCGCGCTGCGGGGAGGAGGAGCGGCGGCGGCGAGGGTCGCAGACGCGACGATCGCGACCAGAACTCCGACGGCAAGCCGGATCACGACAAATCAGGGTAGCGGTCTCGAGCGGCGCGTCCTCCAGACGAGCTGGGCCGCTACCCCGAGGAGGAGGACACCGAAGAGCCTTCGCAGGGTGTCCTCCGGAAGGCCGGTGGCAAGGCGCGCGCCGGCCTCGACCCCCACGATCGATGCAACGCCGAGCGCGAGCGCCGTTCGCGGCCGCAGGTTGCCATAGCGACGTTGGTTCCAGGATCCCACGAGCACCGTCGGCAGGATCGCGAGAAGCGACGTCGCCTGCGCCTCCACCTGGCCGAGCCCGAGAGCGACGAGGGCCGGCACGAAGAGGATCCCACCGCCGACGCCGAACAGGCCCGCCGCGACGCCTGCCGCAACGCCCAGCGCAACCGCCAGAACGATCGTCGTGAGGCTCACGAGCCGAGCATCCAGGTGCCGATCGCCGTAAGCAGGAGAGCGAAGCCGTACATCAGCGTGCTCGTCCGGATGCGCTGCTGCCACGCCGTCCCCGCGAGGGCACCGACAGCCGCGGGGAGCCCGACGAGGGCGGCGTACCCGACGTCGACCTCCCCGCGAAGGCTGAAGACCACCACCCCGGCCGAGACCGTGATCGCGATCGCGAGCAGCGACGTCGCGGCCGCCACGCGCTCGGGAAGCCCCGCCACGAGTATGAGAAGCGGCACTGCGATGATCCCACCGCCGACTCCGAAGAAGGCGGAGAAGACCCCCGCCGCGAGCCCGATGGCGACGAGGCGCACACCCGTATCGTACGAGGCTCGTCAGTCGGGTCAGAGCGCGGCGGCTTCGCGCCGGAGCACGTCCCACGCAAAGCGCACGTCGTCCTCGGTCGTGCGGAAGTTCCCGACGGCGAGGCGGAGCTGGTAGCGGTCATCGAAGCGCGCGTGCGACAGGAAGACCTCCCCGGTGGCGTTCACCCGCTCGAGCAAGCGCTCGTTGGCTGCGTCCGACGCCACGTGTCGGAAGCACACGAGGGAGAAGTGCCGCGGCGCGGTGACCTCCCAACCCGGCTCGTCGCGGACCCAGCCCTCGAACAGCTCGGCGAGCCGGACATGCTCGCGAAGCCGCTCCTGGAGGCCCGAACGGCCGTAACAGCGCATGACGGCCCATAGCTTGAGAGCACGAAATCGCCGCCCGAGCGGGATCGAGTACTCACTGAGGCTCGCGACGTCGTCCGCGGAGCGGAGGAACTCCGGGACAAGGCTGAAGGCGTCCCGGAACGCGTCCTGACGCCGCGTCCAGAGCACTGAGCAGTCCATCGGCACGCCGAGCCACTTGTGTGGATTCACGCCGATCGAATCCGCGTGCTCCCAGCCCGCGAAGTGCGCTCGCAGTTCCGGAAGGATCGCTGCCGAGCCCGCGTACGCCGCATCGACGTGCAGCCATGTGCCGGCAGCAGCACATCGCCGTGCGATCTCGTGTACTGGATCGACGGACGCCATGCCGGTCGTCCCGATCGTCGCGATGACCGCACAGGCGTCGTCGACGCGCATGAGCTCCGGACGCAGCCGGAAGGCGTCGTCCGTCGGCACCTTCTGCAGCTCGAGCCCCAGGAGGCGCGCGGCCTTCTCCCCGACAGAGTGCGCGTGCTCTGACACCACGAGCACGCGGCGGTCGGGGTGCAGCGAGCGCGCCGCGATCACTGCGGCCAGGACGCCGGTCGAGGCCGTGTCCTCGATGTGTCCCGTGAACCCCTCCGGAAGCCCGCTGAGCTGCCGGAGCCAATCAACGGTCAGCTCCTCGAGCTCCTGCAGCGCGGGCGACGTGCGCCAGAGGATCCCGACCTGATTGAGAGCCGCGATCAGGAGCTCCGCGAGCACGCCGGGCTCGGACGCCGTCGTGGCGAAGTACGCGAAGAACCGCGGGCTCTGCCAGTGCGTGATCCCCGGCATGAGCACCCGGTCGAGGTCGTCGAGCACGTTCGAGAACGGCTCCGGCTCACTCGGCGCGGAGGCCGGCAGAGCCGCGCGAATCGCCCCTGGCTCGACCCGCGAGAGGACTGGAAGCTCCGAGACGCGTTCGAGGTAGGACGCCACCCACTCGAGCGCGAGCGCTCCGTCGGCTCGAAAGTCGCTCACTTCCGGAGCTTCGCGATCTCGCGCCAGCTCCGCGTGTTCAGCACCTGCTCCTTGGTCAGCCACGCTCGCCGCGCCTGCGCCACGCCGAGCTCCGCATACCCGAGGGCCGCAACCGAGTGTGCGTCCGTCGTGATCGGGATGCGAACGCCCGCTTCCCCTGCGAGCCGCGCGTGCGTGTCGCGCATGTCGAGGCGGTCTGGCTGCGAGTTGATCTCGAGTGCCGTTCCCGTCTCGACCGCGACCTCGACGACTCGCTCGACGTTCACGGCCGCGCCATCGCGCTTCAGGAGTCGCCGCCCGGTCAGATGTCCGATGCAGTCGACGTGCGGGTTCTGCATCGCACCCACGATTCGCTCGGTCGGGCTGCGATCGAACGACGTGTGCAACGACGCGATCACCCAGTCCAGCTCGGCCAGGAGGTCGTCCTCGACGTCGAGCGAGCCGTCTGCGCGGATGTTCACCTCGATCCCGCGGTACACCTGGAATGACTTCAGGCGCCCGTTGAGCTCCTCGATCTCCTGGCACTGGGCCGCCAGGCGCCCGTCACGCAGGTAATGCGAGTGATCGGTGATGCAGAGAAACCGGTAGCCGCGCGCCTTCGCGGTCAGTGCCATGTCCTCGATCGAGTTGCGCCCGTCGGAGGACCACGTCGAGTGGCAGTGCATCTCGCCGCGCAGATCGCCGACCTCGACGAGCTGCGGGAGCTCGCCGTCTCGCGCCGCCGCGATCTCCGCCGTCCCCTCGCGGAGCTCGGGCGGAATCGGGCCGTATCCCAGAAACACGTAGAGGTCCTCCTCGGTGGCGTGCGTGACGACCTCTCCTGTCTCCACGTCCGTCACGCCGTACTCCGAGATCGAGAGCCCGCGGCGCTGCGCTGCCTCGCGCAGCCCGATGTTGTGATCCTTCGAGCCCGTGAAGTGCTGCAGAACGTTCCCGTAGCACTCGGGCGGCACGACGCGAAGGTCGAAGCGAAGCCCGTCGTGCCCCACGACAGTCGCCTTCGTCGGCCCGCGAGCGACGATCTCCGACACCCAGTCGCCGTCGCAGAAGACGCCGATGAGCGCAGCCGGATCGGTGGACGTGGCAATCAGGTCGAGGTCGCGTACGGTCTCGCGGCGACGGCGAGCGCTCCCCGCCTCCGAGACCGCGATGGCCGCCGAATGCTCCTCGAGCCCCGCAACGATGCGGCGAACCGCGGGCAGTCCGTGCCCGAGCAGCCTTCTGGGCTCCGCCTGCTCACCCACACCTGCCTCGAGCGCCTTCAGGATCTTCTCCTCGCTGCGTGCGCCCATGCCCGAGAGCCCGCGCAGGCGTCCCTCCTCGGCGGCCCCCCTGAGACTGTCGAGCGAGGTGATGCCGAGCTGCGTCCAGATCCGAGCGGCAGTCTTCGGTCCTACGCCCGGCAGACGGAGGAAGTCGACGACGCCCGCGGGAACCAGCCCGCGCCGCTTCGTGAGGGCGTGCATCTCGCCGTCGTCGACCACCTCGACGACCTTCGCCTCGATCGTCTTGCCGATCCCGGGGAGCTCCTTCGCCTTCCCCGCGAGCGCGAGCTCGGCGATGGGAACGGCCGACTCGCGGATGCGACCGGCCGCGCGGCGATACGCAATGACCTTGAACGACTCCTCCTCGAGGATCTCCGACAGATCGGCGAGAAGGTCGAGCTGATCTGCGAGCTCGCCGTTTCGAGGCAACGTCTGAGGCATCCCGCGATGATACGGCGATGGAATCGTGGGAGAACCACGGTTCCCCACGAACCCCTTCCTACGAGACATGCTCCCGGAAACCGATCACGAGCAGGAAAAACTCCGCGCCGTGCTGTGCCTGCCGACGTACAACGAGCGCGAGAACCTGGAAGCGATGATTCGCGCGCTCGGCGAGGTTCTCGACACCGGCCGAGATCGCGTGCTCGTCATCGACGACGGCTCTCCGGACGGGACGGGCGAGATCGCCGACCGGCTCGCGGCGGAGCTTCCGTGGGTCTTCGTGCTGCATCGCGCCGAGAAGGAGGGAATCGGGCCTGCCTACGTCGCGGGCTTCCGGTGGGCGCTCGGACGAGGGGCGAAGCTCGTCCTCGAGATGGACTGCGACTTCTCGCACGATCCCGCCGACGTGCCGCGGCTCGTCGCCGCCGCGGACGACGCCGACCTCGTGCTGGGCTCGCGCTACGCG
>JBGSXQ010000195.1:0-2255 GCA_041751315.1 Gaiellaceae bacterium
GCGGGCGTCGGAGAGCTTGTGGCTCGAGGCGCCCGTCGCCTTCGCCGGGACGCCGATGGCGAACGCGCCCGCAGCGATCTCGCCGACGACGTAGGAGTTCGAGGCGACGATCGCCTCGCGACCGATCCGGGCCCCGGCGTAGAGCACGGCGCCGAGGCCGACCTGCGAGCGATCTTCGAGGACGACCGGCGCGAAGCGGTTCTCGAAGCCCTCCAGAATCGAGTGGCCGATGTTGTGCGTGACGATGATCGACCGCATCGTCAGGAACACCTCGCGGCCGATCAGCACGGGTCGGCAGACGTTGACGAACGCCTCGTCGCCCACGAACGCCAGATCGCCGATCGCGAGCGTCGCCCACGGGTCGCGATGGCCGCCACCGCCGATCCGCACCGAGCGTCCGCCCCATATTCCCGCACCGAGGTAGGCGCGGCGGCAGCGCAGCTCGAGGTCGGAGCCGAACTGCGAGAGCTCGCCGATGGCGAGTACCTCCTCGCAGACAACCGTCGCGCGCGGCCCGAGCTCGACGCCGTGCTCGATGACGATTCGAGGCGCGACGACGAGCGAGCCTTCGCCGATCTCCACCCCGTCGGCGATGTTCGCGCCAGCCCCGCGGAGCGCGGCAATCTTCTCGGCAGGCGGGAGCGCGCGGAAGGCGTCGTGGTCGAGCGTCTCGAGGAAGCCCGGATCGAGCGCTCCGTCGTCGTCCGAGAGCTCGAACGTCGAGGGAAGCGTTACGCCCTCGGTCGAGACGCCCGCGAGAACGGGGCCGGCAGAAGGCACAACCGCTGCCTTGCGCTGCGCGAGCACCTCCTCGACGTCCTTCTCGGTGATGAAGCCGCGCTTGTCGATCTCCGCAAGATCCACGCCGTGGAGCGCCGCGAGCTCGAGGGCCTTCCGCGTCGCCTTCCGGTCGCCGGCTGAAGGCTTCGGCGCGGGCTTCGCGCCGGCATCGGCGTCGATCGACGCGAGCTCCTCGGCCGTCTCGGCGACGTACGCGATCGTCTTGCCGAGCTCGACCTCGACGTCCTCGGCGTAGAGCTGGACGATGGTGCCCGCGCCAGGGGCCTCGACCTCGACGGTCGCCTTCGTCGTCTCGACGACGCAGACCGGCTGGCCGACAGCGACCTCCGAACGGTCTTCGACGAGCCACTCCGCGAGGAGCGCGTACTCCGTGTTCGCGTCTTCGCGCGTGAGGACGATCTCGAGCACGGCTAGCGTCGCACGCTCTCGAGCGACATGACCACCTCGACGACGTCCTCGACGCTCGGGAGCATGTCGTCCTCGAGCTGCCGCGCCGAGGGGATGATCCCGTCACGCGCCGCGATCCGCTGCACGGGCGCGCGCAGGTCGCTCCAGGCTGCCTCCTGAACGCGCGCGGCGATCTCGGCGCCGAAGCCACCGGTCAAGGTGCCCTCCTCCGCCGTCACGAGCGCGCCCGTGCGCGCGACCGACTCGAGCACCGCGTCGAGCTCCATCGGGACGAGCTGCGAGAGCGCGACGACCTCGCAAAAGACCTCGTGCTCGAGGACGAGCTCGGTGACCGCATCGAGGACCACGGGGAGCATCCCGCCGTAGGTCACGATCGTCGCCGAGCCCTCGGTGAAGTCCGTCGCCGAGAAGGTGAGCGCCGGGTACGGCTCGCCGGACTCGCGGACGCCGAGCTCGCCGATGTGCCCGCCCTCGGGCCGACGGATGGTGCGGCCGTAGAGGAGCTTGTTCTCGATGAAGAACACCGGCCGCTCGTCGTCGACCGCCGCCGTGAGCAGGCCGCCCACGTCATGGCACTCGCTCGCCGCGACGACCACGATGTTCGGGATCCCGAGCAGGAGCTTCTCGAGGGATTGCGAGTGCGTCGGACCGTACCCGCGCCGTGCGCCCATCGGCGCGCGCACGACGAGGGGCACCGTCACCTGGTCGTCGTACATCTCGCGGAACTTCGAGATCCCGTTCACGACCTGGTCGAGGCCGAGCGCGACGAAGTCGCCGAACATGATCTCGAGGATCGGCCGCTGTCCTCGCAGCGCCATCCCTGCGGCGACGCCGAAGAGAGAGGCCTCGCTGATCGGCGTCGTCATGACCCGGTCGGGATAGGCGTCGGAGAGCCCTGCCGTGACCTTGAACGCGCCCCCGTACGGGTCGAGCACGTCCTCGCCGAAGAGGACGACGTCGTCACGCGCGGCAAAGATCGCGTGCAGCGCCTCGTTCAGGACCTGCACGCCGCGCTTCGACTGCGCCGCAGCCGTGCTCACGCGGCG
>JBGSXQ010000196.1:0-8035 GCA_041751315.1 Gaiellaceae bacterium
CGCGCACACGTCGAGGACGAGCTCCGTGAAGTCCGGCGGGCCCTCGCCGGAGACGGTCTCGACCGCCTCGCGGATCTCGAGCGCGTTGCCGACGGCGGCGCCGAGCGGCTGATCCATGTCCGTGAGGAGGCAGACGACCTCGCGTCCCGCCCGACGCCCGAGGTCGACCATCTGCTCGGCGAGGATTCGCGCGTCGTCGAGCGTCTTCATGAAGGCTCCGTCTCCGACCTTCACGTCGAGGACGATCGCGTCTGCCCCCGCGGCGAGCTTCTTCGACATGATCGACGACGCGATGAGCGGGACGATGTCGACGGTGGCCGTCACGTCGCGCAGGGCGTAGAGCTTCTTGTCGGCCGGGACGAGACCGCCTGTCTGGCCGATGATGGCGAGGCCGATCTCGCGCACCTGCTCGACGAACGCGTCGATCTCAAGCTCGACGTCGAAGCCGGGGATCGACTCGAGCTTGTCGAGCGTCCCGCCGGTGTGGCTGAGCCCGCGGCCGGACATCTTCCCGAACGGCACGCCGCACGCCGCCACGATCGGCCCGACTGCGATCGAGGTCTTGTCGCCGACCCCGCCGGTCGAGTGCTTGTCGACGACGCGTCGGCCGAGCGCCGTCCCCAGATCGATGGTCTCGCCGGAGCGGATCATCGCGTCGGTGAGCGCGTGGGTCTCACGGCCGGACAGGCCGCGGAAGTACACGGCCATGCACCAGGCAGCCATCTGGTAGTCGGGGACGTCACCACGAGAGAAGCCGAGGACGAGCTCGGCCACCTCGTCGTCGGACAGCTCGTCACCGTTGCGCTTGCGTTCGATCAGCTGCGATCCCCGGACGGCCACCTCGACGATCATGCCCGAACCGCGCGAGTTTGACCTCGTGTGTCCCCGGGTACGCTTCAGCTTTCGTGAGCACGCACGCTGCGGCATCCGTCCCGGCTCCGCGCGAGGACACCGCGGCCGACGAGCGCTCGACCTATCGCAGGCTCCGTGGCGCGAACCTCATCCTCGTTGTCGTTCTTGCGGGCCAGGCGGCGCTCGTCGTGCTCCTCGGGGCGACCCTGTCGCTGCCGGTGACCGCCCAATGGGCGGATGGGCCGCCGGGAGCCACTCTGCCGAGCCCCGAGCTCCTGTTCGAGCTCTCGGTGCGCTGGGCTGTCGCCGCGTTCCTGCTCCTTGCAGCGATCGATCACCTGGCTGTAAGCCTCCCGCGCGTGCACCTCTGGTACGAGCGCAACCTCGGCGTGGGAGTGAACTACGCGCGCTGGATCGAGTACTCGTTCAGTGCATCCCTCATGATCGTCCTCATCGCCATGTTCAGCGGCGTCGCCGACGTACGAGCACTGCTCGCGATCGCCGGCGTGAACGCCGCGATGATCCTCTTCGGGCTGCTCATGGAGCGCACGAACCGCGGGCGGGACAAACCAGACTGGCTTCCTTTCTGGTTCGGGTGCGTGGCGGGCAGCGTCCCGTGGGTCGTCGTGACGATTTCCCTCGTCGGTTCGGAGCTGAACGGGGAGGTGCCGGGCTTCGTCTACGGGATCTTCGTCTCGCTCTTCGTGCTCTTCAACAGCTTCGCCGTCAACATGGCGCTGCAGTATCGCCGCGTCGGCCCCTGGCGACGGTACCTCTTCGGCGAGTGGGGCTACCTCGTGCTGAGCCTCGTGGCGAAGAGCGCGCTCGCGTGGCAGATCTACGCGGGAGCTCTCGCGTGAAGCGCGACGCGTACGACGGCTACTGCTAGAGCTCGATGGCGCGGCCTGGCAGCCGCTTTCCGTGGGACTTTCCACCCAGCCACGTGTTCACGGTCGCGCCGACGTCGGCGAACTCGCCGTCCTCGTGCACGCGACCGGCGGCGTTCCGGTCGGCGGCATACGCGAGCAGCAGCGCGTGCTCGCGTGAGTGATCGGTCGACTCCGTCGTGGGATCGCAGCCGTGGTCGGACGTGATGATCAGGAGATCGCCTTGCTGCAATGCCTCGAGGATGTCCGGAAGGCGGCGGTCGAAGTCCTGCAGGCAGCGATGGAAGTTGACCGGGTCGTTGCGATGGCCCCAGAGCATGTCGGTCTCGACGAGGTTCACGAAGACGAGCCCGCTCTCGATGTTCTCGAGCAGCTCGATCGTGCGGTTGATGCCGTCGACGTTCGACTTCGTCGGGAACGAGTCGTCGACGTCGCAGCCGGCGAAGATGTCGAAGATCTTCCCGACGCCTGACACGGTGTTCCCGGCATCGCGCACCGACGACAGGTAGTTCGGCCGACGGGGCTCCAAGGAGAAGTCGTGGCGGTTCGGCGTCCGCTCGTAGTTCCCCGGCTCGCCGACGAACGGCCTCGCAATGACGCGTCCGACCGCGTGACGCCCCGTGAGGATCTCGCGCGCGACGCGGCAACCGTCGTAGAGCTCCTCGAGCGGGATCGTCTCCTCGTGCGCGGCGATCTGGAGCACCGAGTCGGCCGACGTGTAGACGATCCACTTCCCGGTTGCCTGATGCTCTTCTCCGAGCTCCTGGATGATGTCCGTTCCCGATGCCGGCTTGTTGCCGAGCACGCCGCGCCCCGTCTGGTTCATGAACGGGTCGATGACGTCGTCGGGAAAGCCGTGCGGGTAGGTCGGGAACGCAGTCGGCGTGACGACGCCTACGAGCTCCCAGTGGCCGGTGGTCGTGTCCTTTCCCTTCGAGCGCGCCAGGAGTCGCCCGGCGACCGCGGGCGCGCCCGGCTGCGGCGGACAGCCCTCGAGCGGCATGACGTTTCCGAGCCCGAGCGCCTCGAGATTGGGCAGGTCGAGTCCCCCGACGGCGCTGGCCGTGTTGCCGAGCGTGTTGGAGCCCACGTCTCCGTACTCCGCTGCGTCCGGCAACTCTCCAGCGCCGACGGCGTCGAGCACGATGACGCACGCCCGCGGCACGCGGGTATTCTACGGCCGCTTTGGACGACGTCCTCGGACTAGTGCTCCTCGTCATTTACATCGTCGGCATCGTCGGCATCGCCGCGGCGATCACCTGGGCCGTGATCAAGATCTTCCCGACCGAGCGGAAGCCGAAGAATCCAGACAGGCAAGAGAAGTCGCACCCGCCTGCCGACGCCGACGGCGGCGGCAGGCTCTTCCGCAGGTCGAAGCGCGCCGCGACCTAGAGGCTGCCCTACGCGACGCCGGCGGCGAGCGCGTCGTCGAGCGCCGTGTAGTCCATGCCGTGCGCCTCTGCGACCGCCTCGTACGTGAGCTTCCCGCCCACCGTGTTCACGCCTCTGGCCAATTCCGCGTTGGCTGTGATCGCGTCGAACGGGCCAAGATCCGCGAGCTGTTCGACATACGGCAGAGTGACGTTCGTCAGCGCTCGCGTCGAGGTGATGGGCACGGCGCCGGGCATGTTCGCGACGCAGTAGTGGATGACGCCGTCGACGGTGTACACCGGGTCGTCGTGGGTGGTCGCCTTCGACGTCTCCGAGCAGCCTCCCTGGTCGATCGCGACGTCCACGAACACGGCGCTCTCCTTCATCGTCGAAAGCATCTCGCGCGTGATGAGCTTCGGGGCGAGCGCACCCGGGATGAGCACCGCGCCGATCGTCAGATCTGCGTCCTTGATCGACTCCTCAAGTTGCAGCGCCGAGGACATGAGGAGCTGGACGCGCCCCGAGAGGATCTGCTCGAGGTAGCGCATCCGGTCGACCGAGCGCTCGAGGATCGTCACCTGCGCGCCCATGCCGAGGGCGATGACGGCTGCGTTGTAGCCGACCATGCCTCCGCCGATCACGAGCACGCGCGCTGGCGCGACGCCCGCAACGCCGCCGAGGAGGATCCCGCGCCCGCCTTTCGGCTTCTCGAGGTGATCCGCGCCTGCCTGTGCCGAGAGCCGGCCGGCGATCTCGCTCATCGGGGCGAGAAGCGGCAGCGCGCCTCGATCCGTCTCTACGGTCTCGTAGGCGATGGCCGTCGTGCCAGAGTCGACGAGGGCACGCGTCAGCGGCTCGTCTGCGGCGATGTGCAGATACGTGAAGATTGTGAGCCCCTCACGGAGCCGCGGGTACTCGGACGTGATCGGCTCCTTGACCTTCAGGAGCAGATCAGCGCTCGCCCAGACATCATCGAGCGAGGTGATCGTCGCACCGGCTCGCTCGTAGGTCTCGTCGGGGAAGGCGCTGCCGAGGCCGGCACCGGCCTCGATGAGCACCTCGTGCCCCTTGAGCACGAGCTCGCGCGCACCGGCCGGAGTGAGGGCGACGCGGTACTCCTGGGGCTTGATCTCCTTGGCGACGCCGATCCTCATGACCGCGGCAATCTAGCGGGTTTGCAGGGGTGTTATGAGCACTCCTACTCCGAGAGGGGAGCGAGCGCAGCTCCGACGAGCGCGAGCGTGACCTCGACCATGCCCTCGAGATCGGCGACCGAGATGCGCTCGTCGGGAGTGTGGATGTCCGTCATGCCGTTCGCGAGATTCACGCAGCGAAGGCCTCGCGCGTTGAAGACATTCGCATCTGCTCCTCCGCCGCTCAGAGCGTAGGTCGGCGTGTAGCCGGCACTCGTCAGCGCCTCCGCAGCTAGGCGCACCGCCGGCTCACTCTCGCGAAAGCGATACCCGGGAAAGCTCGGTCTGACCTCGGACTCGACCTCGCAGTCGGCGAGGCTGGCGGCGAAGGCCGCGCTCTCCAGCATCTCGCGCGCCAGAGCGATCGCCTTGCGCTCGTCGTGGGAGCGCACCTCGGCCGTGAACGAGCACCACTCGGGGACGACGTTGCGGGCCGTCCCGCCGGTGATGACGCCAACGTTTGCGCTCGTCACCTCGTCGACGCGACCGAGGCGGAAGTCCGCGATCGCGCGCGATGCGGCAGCGATCGCGGAGCGTCCGTCCTCCGGATGCATGCCCGCATGTGCCGCGGTGCCGTGGAAACGGAAGTCAAGGAGGCGGGCGTGAGGCGAGCCGAGGACGATCTCGCCGATCGGAGCACCCTGGTCATAGACATAGCCGGTGCTCGCGACGAAGCGTGTGTGGTCGAAGGCGTCGGCGCCGCGCAGCGAGACCTCCTCCTGCGCCGTGAACAGGAGCTCGATGCCCGAATGGTCACGCCCGTCTTCGAGTACGCGCCGCGCCGCCTCGAGCATGACGACGACGGCCGCTTTGTTGTCGGAGCCGAGGATCGTGGCCGCGGCGTTCCGGATGACGCCGTCCTCGCCGACGACGGGCTCGATCGCCGTCTCGGGCGGGACCGTGTCGGTGTGTGCGCACAGGAAGATCGGCGTGCCACCCGCGCCATTCGTCGGCGGTATGCGGCAGTAGACGTTGCCGGCGTCGCCGTCGAGACGCGTTGCGGCGTCGTCCTCGTCCCATTCGAGCCCGAGCTCGGTCAGGTAGGCAGTGACACGGTCGGTGACGGCGCGCTCCTTCCCGGACGGGCTCGGAAGCGCGCAGAGCTCGAGAAAGCGATCGACGACGGGCGACGTCAGCTGCGTCCGTTCCACGCGCGAGATCCTAGGCAGATGCGGCGCGCACGGCAGAGCGCGACCGCGCGCGCTCGAGCGCCGCCACGACGAACTCACGGAAGAGCGGGGCGGGGCGCGTGGGCCGCGACTTGAATTCCGGGTGGAACTGGCTCGCGACGAACCACGGATGATCGGGGAGCTCGACGACCTCGACGAGCCGCCCGTCCTGGAACGTCCCCGAGACCACGAGACCGCCGTCGACGAGGCGCTGGCGCAGCTCGTTGTTCACCTCGTAGCGATGGCGGTGCCGCTCGTGGACGACCGGCTCGCCGTACGCCTCCCGTGCGCGGGTTCCCTCCTCGAGCTCGACGGCCTGCGCGCCGAGGCGCATCGTGCCGCCGAGATCCTCGATCTCCTTCTGCTCGGGCAGGAGGTCGATCACGGGATAGGGCGTCTCGGGATCCATCTCGGTCGAGTTGGCGCCATCCATCCCGCAGACGTGGCGCGCGAACTCGGACACGGCGACGTGCATGCCGAGACAGATGCCGAGGTACGGGATCTCCTCCTCGCGCGCGACGCGGCAGGCGAGAATCTTCCCCTCCCAGCCGCGTGAGCCGAACCCGCCGGGAACGAGCACCCCATCGGCGTGCTCGAGCTCGTGCACGGCCTCTTCGTAGGACATGTTCTCGGCGTCGACCCAGCGGACGTGAACACGGCAGCCGGCGTGGACGCCCGCGTGCTTGAGCGCCTCGTGGACGGAGAGGTACGCGTCGTGCAGCTTCACGTACTTGCCGACGAGCGCGATCTCGACGTCCTCGCGCAGCTCACGCGTGCGGTCGATGAGCTCCCCCCACTCCCCGAGATCGGCGGCGGGCACGTCCAGCCCGAGCTTCTCGCAGACAAGGGCGTCGAGACCCTCGGCCTGGAGCACCTCGGGAATGACGTAGACGTCGGGGACGTCCGGCGACCCGATCACGGCGTGCGCATCGACGTCGGCGAAGAGCGCGATCTTCTCCCGGATGTCGTCGGACAGGGGCTCGGTCGAGCGGCACACGACGATGTCGGGGTGGATACCGATGCGGCGCAGCTCGTTGACCGAGTGCTGCGTGGGCTTCGTCTTCAGCTCGCCGGCGGCATCGAGGAACGGGACGAGCGTGACGTGCAGGTAGACGACGTTCTCGGGGCCGACCTCGCGCCGGAACTGCCTGATCGCCTCGAGAAACGGCAGCGACTCGATGTCGCCGACCGTGCCGCCGATCTCCGAGATGACGACGTCAGCCGGCGAGACCTTCTCCGCCCGGCGGATCCGCGATTTGATCTCGTTCGTGATGTGCGGGATGACCTGGACGGTGGCGCCGAGGAACTCGCCTTTTCGTTCCTTGCGCAGGACGGTGTCCCAGATCGCACCGGCCGTGTGGCTCGCGTTGCGCGAGAGGTTCTCGTCGATGAAGCGCTCGTAGTGGCCGATGTCGAGGTCGGTCTCGGCGCCGTCCTCGGTGACGAACACCTCGCCGTGCTGGAACGGGCTCATCGTGCCCGGGTCGACGTTCAGGTAGGGGTCGAACTTCTGGGCCGAGACGGAGAGGCCGCGAGCTTTGAGGAGACGGCCGAGTGAGGCGGCCACGATGCCCTTCCCCAATGCGGAGACGACACCACCCGTGACGAACACGTACTTGGCCACGGGGTCTCACCGTAGCAGGCTCTCTTGTCGGCGCGAACGGAAACCGCGAACGCGGTTCCGTTCGCGCGTAAATCCCTGAAGGCGTCAGCTCGGAGGTCGAGGTGGACTCAGCTCTCCGCGAGCGTCGCGATGAACTCCGCGCCGCCGGCCATGCGCTCGAGCTCCTCGCGGCGGAGCAGGTCGTCGAGCTCCTCGATGCGCGTGTGCGTCGGATCTCCCGGCACCTTCTCGACGCGGAAGTGGGTATCGGCGACGCTCGCAATCTGCGGCAGGTGCGTGATCGTGAGCACCTGTGCGCGCTCCGCGAGCCGCTGGAGCACAGCGGCGACGGCATGCGCCGTGACGCCGCCGATGCCGGCGTCGATCTCGTCGAACACGAGCGTCTCTCCACCGGAGACGGCGGCGAGGGCGAGCGCGATCCGCGAGAGCTCGCCCCCCGAGGCGGTCTCGGCGACCGGAGCGAACGGAAGGCCTTGGTTCGGGCGCACGAGGAATGCGACTTCGTCGGCACCCGACGGGCCGACCTCGCGGTCGCCGAGCTCGACGACGAACTCACCCTCACCCATCCCGAGTGACGTGAGCTCGCCCGCGACCGCTTCTCCGAACGGCTTCGCCCGCTTGCGCCGCTCGCCGCGTATCGCGTCGGCGACCGCTGCAACGCGTGTTTCGGCAGCCGCGACGGCCGCACCCGCGGACTCGACGGGATCGCCGTCCGCGGCTGCTTTACCTAGCTCACCCCGAGCGTCTTCTGCGCGGGCAAGGAGCGCGTCGTAGCCACTCGCGTCGAAGCGGCGCCTCAGATCGGCAAGCGCCTGGAGACGGCCTTCGATCTCCTCCAGCGCTCCGGGCTCGGTGTCGAGCGTGGCGACGAAGCGGTGGAGGTCACTTCCCACCTCCGCCAGACGCACGACGATGTCGCGGAGCTCCTCCCCGCTCGCG
>JBGSXQ010000197.1:0-2328 GCA_041751315.1 Gaiellaceae bacterium
GTGGCAGCACGCCAGCCGTCCTCCGTCGTCTCGCCGCCGATCTCCACCACCCGGCCGGTGACGGCGACGCCGATCTGCGAGAGGAGCGTCTTCGCGACCGAGCCGGCGGCGACATGAACTGCCGTCTGCCGCGCGCTGGCACGCTCGAGCGCGTTGCGGACGTCGTCGTGGCCGAACTTCAGCGCGCCCGCGAGGTCCGCGTGACCAGGACGCGGGAGCGTGACCGACTTGGTTCCCTTCCCGGTCGGCTCGCCCTCCGGCTCCCACGGGCTCATCCCCCACGTCCAGTTGTCGTGGTCTCGGTTCGGGACGACGAGCGCGAGGGGCGTTCCCAGCGTCATGCCGTGACGAAGACCAGCCAGCACCTCCAGCTCATCGCCCTCGAGCTTCTGGCGCGGGCTGCGACCGTACCCCTGTCGCCTGCGCTCTAGATCGGCGGCTATCGCGTCGCGATCGAGTCGAAGACCCGCCGGCAGCCCGGTGACGATGGCGACGAGCGCAGGCCCGTGCGACTCGCCGGCGGTCGTGAGCGCAAGGGTCACGTCGACAAGCCTAGGGCGCGCCTCATCACGTCGACGGGCGCAGCCGTCCCCGTCCACAGCTCGAACGCTGCCACGCCCTGCGCGAGGAGCACCTCGAGGCCGGGGACGACCGTCCCTCCGGCTCGGCGAGTCGCCGCCGCAGTCGCGGTCTCGGGGTACGGGACGTCGACGAGCGTCTGTCCCGGCCCGAGCTCCACGAGCACCTCGTCGCGCACGGAGGTCGCGTTGACGACGAGGTCGGCGCCGACGACGTCGGGCGGCCATGCTCCCTTGCGCGAGAACTGCAGTGCACTCGGTAGTGCCTGCCGGAAGGCCGTCGCGGTGCCGCCGTCGCCGAGGACGACCGCAGACTCGTACACGATATCGCCCAGGATCGCGGCGTCGGTCGACCTCCCCGCTATCCGACCGTCACCGATCACGAGCGTGTTCACGGACGGGACATCTGTCTCGCAAAGCGACGTCACAGCCGTCTTGTGAGGCGTCGTGACGTTCGCGCCCGCGAAGCCGAGAGCGGCCAGGCCACGTACGGCGTCCGCGAGCCGTTCCGGCGGAGTCGGCATAGCGACGTAGGCCCAGTCGAGACAGAGCGCCTCGAACGCGGCGTTGTGCATCTGGGGCGAGAGCGAGTGGTTTACCGGCCAGCCGATGATCCCGACGAGCGTCGTTGTGCCCGAGATCTCGGTCACGACACGACGACGTCAGGCAGATCGCGCATTGGCACATGTGTGGCCCGCAACCGAAGCCCGGCAAGCGCGTCGCGCTGCAGCACTGCGGTCACCCCCGTATTTCCTGGAGCGTTGGGCGCTGGGGGCGCCGGGTCTCGGTCGTAGCTCGGCACTAGTCGAATCTATCCGGGCGACACGCGCCACTCGTCTCACCAACCACCCCCAGGGGAACCCCCGGTTCCCTGATGCAACGCTAGCGGGGAATAGCTCACGGCTCTGCGACGAACTCGTGTCAACTTTGCGCCGAGCTCGACGATCCGCTGACACGTCGAAGGTCAGCAGCCGCCGAAGCCGTACTCGAGCGAGGCCTGGCAGAACTCCGCCTCGCTCGCGGTGAAGAAGTGCTCTTTCGAGTCCCCCTTGCGCACGAAGTAGAGGTAGCCGACCCGGGCTGGATTCGCGGCTGCCCGCATCGACGCGAGCCCCGGGTTCGAGATCGGGGTCGGCGGCAGCCCGCGCCGGATCCGCGTGTTGTACGGGTTGTCGCTCTCGAGGTCCGACCGCTTCAGCGGCTCCGTCCCGGGGACGTCGCGCCCGTAGCGGATCGTGGCGTCGATTCCTAGCGGCATCCCGTTTCGCAGCCGGTTGTAGATGACGGCAGCTACGAGCCTGCGCTCGGACGGAACGACGGTCTCCTTCTCGATCATCGACGCGATGATGAGCACGTCGTACGGCGTGAGGTTCTTCGACCGCGCGTAGCGCATGTCGACCTTGCGCCAGTTCCGCCGGAACGCGCGCAGCTGATCGTTGACGAGACGGCCAGATGAGGTCAGCCTGGTGAACTCATAGGTGGCCGGGAACAGGAAGCCCTCGATCGAGCTCGACTGCCTGTCCGTCCGGAACCCGCGCGGCGGCAGCGCCGCGCCTGTTGCCGCCAGATAGCGGGACTTCGTGAGCCGCGGCGTCACGCCGCGCTTCTCGATCGCGATCTCGCGTACGGCCCCGACGCGATCGGCCATCTCGCGACGCGTGAACCCTTCCGGGAAGATGACCCGCAGCCGCGCGAGCGGCGGCTGCGTCTCCACGGGTGGCGGCGCCGGCTCGTCCGCCATGCAGCCGGC
>JBGSXQ010000198.1:0-10668 GCA_041751315.1 Gaiellaceae bacterium
TAACCGGGGGCATCGCGATGCTCATGCGCTTCGACTTCGCGCTCGCAGCTCTCGTGTCGGCCGTTCCGTTGCTCGCGGTCGTCTCGTGGCGCGCGCGAGCCTGGTACGGCGCTGGCGTGCTCGTGACCGCCGGCATCTACGCGGCGCATCTCGCTCTCGTCGGCTGGACGCGTCTGGAGCGGCTCCTTGGTGACCTCTCGGCCGCATCTCGCGCTCGAAGGCTTCCGCTGGCGGCGCTCGACACCGAGCCCGCGTATCTCCTCGCCCTGGGCGTCGTCGTTTCGCTGGGCTTCATCGCGCTCGGCGCAGTGCTATGGCGGCGCGGCGACCGAACGAGCGGTCCGGTACTCGTCGCGCTCGGGTTGTTTTCCTGTGCGCTTGTGCCCTGGACGATGTTCCGGGCGGACATCCTCCACGTGCGACCGTTCGCGCTCGTCCCGCTGAGCATGCTCCCTGCCGTTGCGCTCCTGGTCGTCGGCCTTCTTCCGCGCTTCAGCCCTCGGCGTCGGGCGATTGCGGGAGTTGCTGTCACGGGCGTGGTCGCGCTCCTGCTGTTCGACAACTACGAGGCGAAGCTCGAGCGCGCCCGCGACCTGCGCGGATTGCGCACCGCCGAGCGCGGGTTCTACGACGACGACAGCGTGGGGGCGAGGCACGCGGTCGAGCGTCTGCGCACGATCGCACGGCCCGGTGACCGGCTCTTCGTGGGGATGAAAGACCTCCGGCGCGCGGAATACGGTCCGACGTACATGTACTTCCTCCTCCGCGAGCTCGAGCCCGCGTCGTACTACATGGAGCTGAACCCCGGGACCGCGAACCGTGAGGGATCGGGCCTGGCGGACGAGCTCCGGCAAGCCGACTGGCTGATCCTGACCACCGAGTACGACTTCCGCCACGACTCGACCGAGCTCGGCCCGAGCGAGCCGAACGAGGTGGTACGCGACGACTTCTGCCTTCGCTTCGACTCCGGTGGATACTTTCTCTACGGTCGCTGCGGCTAGAACGCATGAGCGCGCCCCTCGACAGCATCTACGAGCAGCGCTTCGACGACGCCGAAGCAGCCCGCAAGCACGCGCTGTGGAAGCCCATCTGCGCGCACCTGCAGCAATACGTCGATTCCGACGCGAGGGTGCTGGACCTCGCCTGCGACCGCGGCTACTTCATCGAAAACATCTCGGCGGGCGAGAAGTGGGCGACGGACATTCGCGACGTCTCCGCGTATCTCTCGCCCGCTGTGAGCTTCGTCCGGCACGACGGGCTTACGCTCGACGATGCCCTGCCGAACGACGCGTTCGACGTCGTCTTCACGAGCAACTACCTGGAGCACCTCGGGTCGGGCGACGAGGTAGTCGCGCAGCTGCGCGTCGTGCGCGACCTGTTGCGTCCAGGGGGCCGTTTCGTCGTCCTCCAGCCCAACGTGCGCCTCGTCGGCGGGGCGTATTGGGACTTCATCGACCACAAGGTGGCGCTGACCGAGCGCAGCCTGCTCGAGGCTGCGGAGCTCGCCGGGATCGACACAGAGAAGGTCGTCACGCGGTTCCTGCCCTTCACCACGAAGAGCCGGTTTCCGCAGTCCGAGTGGCTCGTGCGCGCGTACCTCTCCTTCCCTCCCGCATGGCGCCTGCTCGGCAAGCAGACGCTCTACGTCGGACGTCGGCCCACACTGTGAAGGCAGCGCTCGTCACCGGTTCGAGCGGGCTGATCGGCTCGGAGCTGGTGCTGACGCTCGACCGCCTCGGCTGGAGCGTGCACGGCGCCGACAACAACATGCGGCGCGAGTTCTTCGGGCCGGACGGGGACACGAGCGGCAGGCTTGAGCGGCTCCGCCGGACGACGAGCCGGTTCGAGCACCACGACCTCGACGTCCGCGACCGCGCAAGCGTTGCCCAGCTCGTCCGCGACGTGAAGCCCGACCTCGTAGTGCACTGTGCGGCCCAGCCGTCGCACGACCTCGCGGCGCGGCGACCGTTCGACGACTTCGACACGAACGCGGTCGGCACGCTGAACCTCCTCGAAGCCGTACGCGAGCACTGCCCCGAGTCGTCCTTCGCGTTCCTCTCGACGAACAAGGTCTACGGCGACGCGCCGAACGAGCTCGAGCTCGTGGAGCTCGAGACCCGCTTCGACTACGCCGATCCGGCGCGGCGAGAAGGGATCGACGAGAGCTGCCGGATCGACGCGACGCTACACAGCCTGTTCGGCGCCTCGAAGGCCGCGGCCGACCTGCTCGTGCAGGAGTACGGCCGCTACTTCGGCATGCCGACCGTGTGCTTCCGGGGAGGGTGCCTCACCGGCTCGAGCCATGCGAGCGCCGAGCTACACGGGTTTCTCGCGTATCTCGCTCGCTGTGTCCGCGAGGGGCGCACGTACCGGATCTACGGCTACAAGGGCAAGCAGGTTCGCGACAACATCCACGCTTCCGACGTCTGCGCGGCCGTCCTCGCGTTCGCGGAGCGCCCGCGGGCGGGCGCGGTCTACAACATCGGCGGCGGCCGGGCCAACTCGGTGTCGATCCTCGAGGCCATCGCCAGGTTCGAAGAGCTCATGGGCGCGAAGCTCGAGGTCGAGTACGTGGACGAGCCGCGCCGGGGAGATCACGTCTGTTACATCTCGGACCTCCGCCGGCTCCGTGCCGACTACCCGGAGTGGGACGTCCGCGTGTCGCTGAACGAGATCTTCGACGACCTCGCGCGTCCGGCCGCGTGAGCCGTGTCCTCGTCACCGGCGGCGCGGGCTTCATCGGCTCCCATCTCGTCGACCGTCTCGTCGCGGACGGGCACGCGGTGACTGTCCTCGACGACCTCTCGACGGGGCGGCGCGAGCACGTGTCCCAAGAGGTCGAGCTCGTCCAAGGGAGCGTTGCCGACCGCGAGCTCGTCGACGGGCTGTTCTCGCGTGGTCGGTTCGACGCGGTCCTCCACCTCGCCGGCCAGGCCAGCATCCGGATCTCGTTCGCGAGCCCCGAGATCGACCTGACGACGAACGTGCTCGGCACGATCAACGTCGTTCGCGCCTGTCACGACTCGGGTGTCCGACGGCTCCTGCATGCGAGCTCGATGACGATCTACGGCGAGCCGGCGCGGATCCCCACTCCCGAGGACGAGCCGTGCGTCCCGGTCTCCTACTACGGCGTGACGAAGCTCGCAGCCGAGCGCTACGTCCACATCGCGGCGGAGGGTCCCGACTCCGGGCTCGCGGTGACATCGCTGCGGATGTTCAACGTCTACGGGCCGCGACAGAGCATCGCGAACCCGTATCAAGGGGTGCTCGCGATCTTCATCGGCAACGTGCTGCGCGGCGAGCCGATCACGATTCACGGTGACGGCGGACAGACCCGAGACTTCGTGTATGTCGACGACGTCGTCGACGCGTGGGTGCGCCTGCTGGACCTCCCTGCCAGCTTCGGTCGGGTGCTGAACGTCGGCAGCGGGCGCGAGACGTCCGTCAACGAGCTCGCGGACTCCGTTCTCCGCTCCTTTGGCCAGTCGCGCTCGACGTGGGAGGTCAGGCGGGAAGGCGCCCAGCTGGGCGATCAGCGCCGGGCGGCTGCCGATGTGTCGGCGCTGACCGCGCTCGGCTGGCATAGCCGCTGCACGTTCGAGGAGGGGCTCGTCGCGACCACGTCGTGGGCGCAGGCCGCAGCGGCCTCCTAGCGGTACGGGGCGCTCAGCACGTCCATGGTCAGCGAGTGTGCTCCTGCGCAGCTGATCGTCAGCGACCCTCCACGGCTGAGCTCCGGGCCGACGAGGATCGCAGCGCGCGCCGGGAGCGGCGCATACGAGCCCTTCAAGCCGATGCGTGCCCCAGGACGGGGATCGGGAAGGCTCAGTCGAGTTCCTCGGCCGCCGCCGGGGACGGTCACGGCCTCACCGCACCGGATCCTGACACCCTTGCGAAGAACTCGACCTCGAGGTAGAGCGGCGGTGTCGTTCGTGGCCGTGAGCGGGGACGCCGGCAGCTCAGAGCGCGAGTCTGCGACTCCGTAGACGTGTGGTGAGAGCGCGCTGAGCCAACGCCAGCGATCGAGTGGCGCCAGGTCCGACACCCGTGGCTCGCGAACGACGATGTGTCGGTAGCCGTCCTTTCGAAGCATCTGCAGTGCAGGCTCCACCACCCGGTCCGCGATCATGAGCCCACGGCGGTCGGCGTAGTATAGGAGGACGGGAGACCAGTCGAGGCCGAGCACTCCGACGAGATCCGCGGGCTGCGTCACCCCCGCGAGCTCGGTCGCCAAGGCGGTGGTCTCCGGATGTGGATCGTCCTCGTAAATCACGCGCCAGTGGGAGCCGTCGACGCCGGCGATACCCGTTGCGAGAAGCAGGGTTCCTGCGACGGCAGCGGTGGCTCTGATCGGCGGCTCCTCGGGCAGACGCGCCCACAGGAAGCCCGCACCGAGCCCAACCAGGGCGGCGATGCCCGGGGTCACCGCGGCGAGGTAGTACGTGTGCTGGAGGTACAGGTTCGTGAAGACGACCGGAGGTAGGAGCACGGTGAGCACGACGCCGACCCAGAACAGCCGCTGCCTCGACCTCACGATCGCCACGAGCGCAACGCAGAGGAGTGCCGCTCCGACAACTCCGGTGATCCCCACGATGACGCGGGCGGAGATGACCACCCAGGCGCCGGCGTCGAGGCGCTGCGAGATCGTTCCGAACGTCCACTCTCGGAGCTCGGCGCTGGTCAGCCAGGCGGTCGTTGGGCTGGCCGACTTGATGGCATCCGCGTGCCGAGTCCAAAGAGCTGCTGCAACAAGCGGGATGGTGATCAGCGCCGCCAGCGCGAGAGCGCGACCTCGCCCCGAGGGTACGGTCGAGCTCGCCGGACGGTATCCCAGAGCCGGAAGCACCCAGAACAACGCGGTCGTCGGCTTTACGAGCATCCCCACGAGCCCGGCGACGAGCGCGAGCCCTCCGAGCGTCGGGCGCTTGCTGTCGCGCCACGCGATGGTCGCCCAGGTGAACCCGACCGCTCCGGCGGTCGCCAGGTACTCGATCATCGACGTGTGACTCCACTGGATCGCAAACGGCGTCGCGACGAACGCGAGCAGAGCCGCGACTGCGCTGACGGAGCCGGCGACGTGCCGGACGAGACCGAAGAGAAGGAGCGCGGTGAGGAGAAAGCACGCGAGCCCGGTGAGCCGCATCGCGGCGTCGGCTCGTACGCCCGCATCGATGACGAACGAGGCTGCCGCCTGGAAGAGAGGCAGCTCGAAGGGAACCTCGAACGGCTCGCCGAGGACAGGCAGCTTCGGATGCACGAGATCGATGCCTTCCTCGTGGAAGATCCGCGCCGTGTAGGCGGTCTGCGTCTGGCGAAAGCCGTGACTCTCGACGAGCGGCTGGCCCACTGTCGGCGCGACGAGGAGGACGAAGGCGGTGAGCGTCCCCACGACGAAGGCGATCTCGGCGGTGCGTGCCCGCATCCACGACCGGCGATGGAGACCGCGACCTGCCGTCGTCAGCGTCACCTGAGCCCCGAACCTAGCAGGCGGCCGTGTTGGCGGCTCTGGATCCTCCGGAGCGGCGGCCGGACCGGTCTCGCCGTCTGGCACGGAGTGTGGGCGTTCCGTTGTGGGCGCACCGCAGCGCCGAGTACTACGGTGCAACTCGCGGACTCGATCTGGGTCTCCACTGGCGCGAGGAGGGACACGATCTGACCGCGCAGGAGCGTGCTCCGCTCGGACTCGGCGAGCATGTTCTCCCCGAGGAGCGCGCGTACCGCTGGCTCCTCAGGTTGCAACTCTGGAAGCGGCCGGGCTCCGTTTAGTCCTCGACTGGCACGAACCAGACGTTCATCTCGTTCCCTCGCGCATACTGCGCAAAGTGGTGGAATTCGACGCCTGGCCGGGTGCCGAGACACGGCACTCGTACGTCGTCCAACCCGAACGGCTGCGCCACGTAGTAGATAGGTGTTGTGCTGTTGCAGACGCTTGCGGCGATGTCGGTTCCCCTGCGATCCTCGACCGATCGACCGAGATAGAACGCGAGATTCTGTGGGTTGCGCATGTAGGCGAGGACCCGTGTCGATGCATCTCGCTCCATGATCACTTCGGCTGCGTCCCGGTTCGCCTCGCGCGGAAGTGCGACGACGTCCGGCGCAATCGTGCCGAACCTGAGTGCGAGGACGAGCAGTAGGACGACGCACACGAGGGTGCGAAGTGGCGACCGGCGTATGGTGATCCCGCCGAGAATCGAGGCGGCACCGGTTGCGAGCACAACGAACAACGGGACGAGGAGGTAGCTGAGATAGCGCGGGATGACATGCGCATCCCCGATCCAGAGGACGAGGACCGTTGCCACCACGCCCGAGCCGAGGATGGCCGCCGATACGCCCTCCCGCAGGAGCGGGCTCGCTGCGGCGACGATTACGGCGATGAGCGACAGCGGTAGCCAGACGAGTGCGGGGACGATCACGGTGCCGTCGATCCAGATGAGCGCAGGGAGAAGGATCTGATCGAGCGGGGCAACGGCCACCCACGGGACCGTGAGCTGAATGCCGTCAGATACCTGCGAGGACGCCCGGACTGCTCCGACGTGGGGTAGGTACCAGATGCAGATCGCCATTGTGGAGACAGCAAGTCCGATCAGCATCCGACGGCGAATGCGCGGGTCGACCGACGCGGCGGCACCGGTGCTCACGAATGCGATCCCGACTTGGGGGAGTGTCCACGCTCCGAGCACGCCGCTTGCGCACATGGCGATCACAGCCCACGTCCTCCCCGTTCGATGGGCATCCAGAGCGCCGACGACGATGATGCCCATCGCAAGGAAGGCGAGACCGTACCCTCGAGCCTGGCGCGTGATGTCTAGGAGCAACGGGGCGACCAGACAGAGAAAGAGGAAGAGTACGCCCGAGAGTGCGCTGACACGTTTGTGTAGCCAAGCGGTGACGACCACCACTCCGGCAACGAACGGGACGGCGGACCACAGGCGGAAAGCGACCTCCGACTCGCCTATCGCCGCCCGGGTCGCCCAGGTGCTGAGTGCCAGGAGCTTATGACTCAGTTCCGCGCCCACGAGTATCTCGCCCGGGCCTTCGCGGACGTACGCGGAGATCATGAGGATCTCGTCGGTCCAGAAGCTGTGCCCGAGCGAGTAGAGCCGCGACCACAGAAGCGCCGCTCCGAGGACGGAGTACGCGGCGACGAGAGCTAGCGTCGCAACGCGACGATGCCGCTCAGGCTGGTGGGATGATCCAGACATCGGTGGCCTTGCCGCGAGCGAACTGCGTGAAGCGGACGTGGCGCGTCCCCTGGCGCTCTCTGCAGCGAGGAGGCGCAACGTTGGGCCAGAACCACGGCTGCGCCACAAGGACGGCCGTCTGGGTGAAACGGCAAACAGCGGCGGTTTCCGCTCCAGGTCCGATGCGCTCGACCGGTCGATCGAGATGGAATGCGAGGTCTGCCGGATAGGGCATGTAGGCGAGCACGCGGGCCGATGTCGCTTCGACACGGATGAGCTCCGCAGCCTCGCGGAGCGAGTCGCGCCGCGACCGAGGGACTGAGGCGAGAGCCGGTAACGAGGTGAAGGCCAGGAGCACCAGGAGCGCCAGAACGACGAGCGTGCGTACGCGGGCTTGTCTCGAGAGGAGCTGCTGCAGGATGGACGCGCACCCGGTGGCGGTGAGGATGAACAGGGGCACGAGGAGAAAGCTGAAGAATCGCGGCACGACCTGGGTACCGGTTGCCCAGAAGGTCAATACGGTCGCCACCGTTCCCGCGCCCAGAATGAGAACGACGTACCGGTCGCGCAGGAGCGGGCTGGAGCCCACGAGCACGGCGAGCCCGATCGCGCCTACCAGTGTCGCTGGAGACGGACGGACAACGGTCTCGTCGAGCGACGTGAGCGCAGGCAGAATGATCTGGTCGAAGGGCGCGGTGAGCAACCAGGTCGTACGGATGGGTGCCCCGTAATCCTGAGACGCGCTTGCCACGATGTCGTCGACGTGGGGCGCGTACCACGTCGCTACGGCGATGATGGACAAGCCCGCGCCGACCAGGCATCGTGAGCTGAGAGCGGGGCGGAGCAAGAGAACGGCGCCGGTTGCACTGAAGGCAACCGCGAAGTGTGGCAGCGTCCACGTTCCCAGAACGCCTGCGAGCCAGAATGCGACCAGCGCCGACGTCGACCTGGAGCGGTCTGCCTCCAGCGCCGCGACGGTCATCACGCTCATGGCGAGGAACGCCAGGCCGTAGCCGCGCGCGAGCCGCGAGAGGTCGAGCAAAAGTGGAGACATCGTTGCGAGCGCCAGGAAGAGGACGGCTGCGAGCCTGCCGACTCGAACGTGCAACCACGTCGCGGTGACGACCACACCGGCGATGAACGGGAGTGCCGCTCCGAGCCGCAGGACAACCTCCGACTCGCCGACGACGGAGACCGCCGTCCAGCCCAGAAGGCTGAACAGCTCGTGGTTGTTCGGCGTGTACGGGCCGGCGAGGATCGTCGAAGGCCCTGTGCGGACGGATCCCACCACGGTTGCGATCTCGTCGCAGCAGTAGCCGAAGTTGTCGAGCCCCGTCAGACGAGACCAAGCGAGGACGGATCCCAGGATTGCGTACGCCGCGGCAGTTGGTTCGCTCGTCAAGTCAGGCGGCAGCGGACGAGCGTCCGCACGACGCGGAGACCATCCATCGTGGTGAGCTTCTTTCCGGCCTCGCGCGAACGGGCGCGGTAGGAGATCGGCACCTCGTGAATCCGCTCCCCCGCGCGAAGGACGCGCGCCGCGATCTCCGGCTCGATCGCGAAGCCGCGCTCGCGGAGCGGGAGCGACCGGAAGAGGTCGGTGCGCATGGCCTTGTGGCAGGTCATGACGTCCGAGATCCAGCAGTTGTAGAGCACGTTCGTGGCCATCGTCACGGCCTTGTTGCCCACGACGTACCAGAAGCTGAACGCGGACTGCGAGGTCCACGCCCGTGTGCCGAAGACGATCTGCGCGCCGTCGTGGACGAGCGGCTCCAGGACGTGGGCGAGATCGGCCGCGCGGTACTCGAGGTCGGCGTCGAGGATCGCGGCGAACTCCTCGCTCGCGTGCTGGAGCGCCGTGCGGATGGCCGCGCCCTTGCCGAGATTGTGCTCATGGAAGATCACCTTGACGTTCTCGGGCCACTCCCGAGCTGCGAGCAGCTCGCGCGTCCCGTCGGTCGAGCCGTCGTCGACCACGATCAGCTCACGTGTCGGGACGGGGAGCTCCGCGCTCAGCGCGTCGTCGATCGCAGCCTCGACCGTGGCGCGCTCGTCGAAGACGGGCATGAGGATGGAAAGGCCGCCGGCCATGGGTCAGGAGTTCGACTGCGCGGGCCGCGGTCCTACCGAGCCAGCGTGACTCTTCCCAGGACGAGCTCCCCCGGAGCGCCGACGATCGCTCCGGGTGTCGCGTTCGCCTTGAGCGTGAGCGCGGAGACGGCCACTGGGCTCCTGAGCGCTCGCACCGTCGATCTGCCGACCTCCGCCAGCGGGGGCGCGATCGTGGCGCCGCGGGGAACGGTGAACTCGATCTCGCGCGGCTCGACGTCCAGCCATGCACCTCCCGGGTAGTGGCGCACCCTCTCGACCTGCAAGGTCGCGACACCTGCCCCGGCCGAGACGAGCTTGCCCCGGAGCCCGAGGCTGAACGGCGCACCGGCGGGCGCCGCGAACAGCGGCTTGGTTGCGCGCTTCAGGTGCTTGAAGGGGTTGACGTCACGGCCGTCGTTCGGATGCACCTCGAAGTGCAGGTGCGGGTTGCCGGCCGCGTCGCCCGAGTCGCCGTTGAAGCCGATCTGCTGCCCGGCGGTGACCTTCGCGCCGTTCGGGACGGCGAACGCGACCCCCCTCTTGCAGCCGCCGCGATTGTCGTTGCGCGGCGTGAGGTCGTTGTTCAGATGGATGTAGAGGTACGTCGTGCCGCTCGCCCCGTAGTGGTAGAGCATGCAGCCGCCGAGTCCTGACTCCCAGTACTTCACCGTCCCGTCCTCGACCGCGACGACCGGCGCGCGCCACGGGTTCTCCATGTCGATGCCCGCGTGGCGGCCGTTCCCGCGTGGGTCGCCGTAGTTGTCCCAGAGGTCGGTCTTCGCGACGAGCGGGAAGACGAGGCGCGGCACGGCGCCTTGCACGTTGCCGCTGGCAGGGGTCGTCAGCGAAACCGCGGCGAGGGCGGCGAGAATGGCGACGAGTGTCGCTCGGGCTGTCGTCCGGTGGCGTGTCATGCGACGGTGCGCTCCGGTTCACGCTCGAAGTGCGGGAGGCTAGCAGTGATCCGTCCGTGCAGCTGCTTCCGGTCGCTCTCCGGCCGGTGTGCGCCGGGCGCCCTGCGATAAAAACCGAGCAGTGCCTCCTGCGCACTTGCGTCGGAGTATCGGATGCGAAGTGGCGGCCGTCGAGCTGGTTTCGGTTGGACAACCGTCCGCCGAACCGCCGCCGATAGAGTCCGCGCCGATGAAGATCGCCGTCTGCGTCAAGCAGGTGCCGGATGCGACCGTCCACAAGCGCATCGACCCGGCCACGAAGCGGCTCGACCGCTCAGGCGAGGCGGCGCTCAATCCGACCGACCTGAACGCGGTCGAGGAGGCGCTCAAGATCAAGGAGGCTCACGGCGGCGAGGTCGTGCTCGTGTCGCTCGGGCCGCCGAAGGCCGTCGAGTCGCTGCGCAAGGCGCTCGCGATGGGGGCAGACCGGGCCGTGCTCGTGG
>JBGSXQ010000199.1:0-2262 GCA_041751315.1 Gaiellaceae bacterium
CGCCATCGTCCCTCCGCAGCCCAGCTCGCCGTCGTCCGTGTGCGGCGCGATCACCAGCGCGCGCTTCCAGGAGTCCGTCACGGGACGATTGCCCGTCGAGGAGCCACCGCTCGAGCGCGTGCGGCGCGGACGCAGGGAGCGCCCATATCGGACGTATGGGTGCGACCGAGGACTAAGCCTCGCGCGGCCCAGCGCGACGCATCGACACCGCCATTGCCCCGTAACGCGCTCTTACCCTCGATCACCGGCGCCATTCAATCGCACTACGATCGCCGCCGTGAGGACGACGCGTTTTTGGGGCCTCCGCCGCCGGATCTGGAGGATCAGGCGAGCGACCCCGCGCATCGCCCGGCCGGCGTCGCTCGTGCTGCGTAGCGGCCCGCCCGAGCGGCCCGTCATCGTGCTCGGCTGCCCACGGTCCGGGACGACGGCCCTCCTCGAGGTGCTCCTTCGAAGCCCGGAGCTGCGCACGGTGCAGAGCGAGGGACACATCCTCTGGGACGAGTTTCACCACCCGCGCCAGCGAGGCTGGGACTCCGATGCGCTCGTCGGCGAGGCTGTCACCGAGCGCGAGCGTGCGTACGTCTACACCGCGATCCGGCTCTGGACACGCGGCAGGCGGTTCGTCGACAAGACCCCGGAGAGCTGTCTCCGGATCCCCTACCTCGATGCCCTCTTCCCAGACGCCACCTTCGTCTTCCTGCGCAGGCGCGCCGCCGACACGGTGAGCTCGCTGATGGAGGGCTGGCGCGCGAGACCGCGCTTCGTGAAGTACCGGCTGCCACTCGAGCTCACCGGCCTCGGCGAGCTCAGCGGGCCGAGCTGGAGTTTCGCGTTGATCCCGGGCTGGCGCGTGCTCCGCGACGCCCCGCTCGAGGAGATCTGCGCACTGCAGTACGTCGCGTGCAACGAGGCCGTGCTCGACGCTCGAGACCACGTTGCCCACGAGCGCTGGGTCGACGTCTCGTACGAAGACCTCGTGCAGGCACCAGCCGACGAGCTCGCGCGGCTCTACGGGGCGCTCGGGCTTCGGTTCACCGATGAGGCACGCCGCTACGCTCGCGAGCTGGCGACGGTGACCTCGGCCACCGCACTCACCGCCCCACGCCTGGAGAAATGGCGCGAGCAGAACCCGGAGGCGATCGCGCGCATCCGTCCCCTCGTCGCAGACGTCGAGCGTCGCCTCGGCTACGGCGACCCGTGAGGCGCCGAGCGACGTAACGTTCGCGAGCCGTGGAGCACACCGACACCGCACAGATCGCCGCTTTCGTCGGTGCGCTCGGCGCGGTGCTCGTGCTCATCCCGCGCGGACGGTTCTTCGTCATGGTCGGCCTGGCCATGCTCGGGGCGGCCACCTTCGCCCTCGCCGTGTCGCTCGTGGGCGCCGACGACCTACGGGTCGTCGTGGAAGAGCCGACTGTGCTTGTGGCGGTGCTCGTCGGCGCCATCGCGGTCTGCCTCGGCGCACTGGCGCTCGTCCGTTACCCGGCCGCGACACCGGTCGTGCTCCTGGTCGCGGCGCCATTCCGCGTCCCCGTGGAGCTCGGCAGTGAAGAGGCCTTCCTGCTCATCCCCTTCTACGCGGTTCTCGCGGCGTCCGTGCTGGCCCTCGCGATTCGCATGCTCCGCGGAGAGCATCCACCCTCCGTTCCATTCCCGCTGGCGCTCCCGATCGCCTCGTTCGTCACGTTCGCAGCGATCTCGTTCATCTGGACGTACGACGCGCGGGCGGGGGGCATCGCGCTCGCGTTCTTCCTGTTCCCGTTCGTCGCGGGGCTCGGCGTCGTCGCACGCGCTCCTCTCGCAGCCTGGCTCCCGCGTGCGCTCGTGCTCACGCTCGTCGGCCTCGGCGGGCTGTTCGCGAGCATCGGGATGTGGCAGGCACAGACTCGCACGCTGTTCTTCTCGCCGAGCCTCGAGGTCGCGAATGCGTATACGACCTTCTTCCGCGTGACGTCGCTGTTCAAGGACCCGAGCTTGTATGGCCGCTACCTCGTCATCCCGATCGTCGTCCTGCTCGCCGTACTGCTTGCTCGGAGAAACCGCGCGCTCGCGTGGGCCGTGATGGCCGGCGTCATCGCGTTCCTCTTCGTGGGCCTCTACTTCTCGTACTCGCAGTCGAGTTTCGTCGCGCTGTTCGTGACCGCGGGCGCGATCGCGCTCGTGACGGGAGACAGGCGCTTCCGGCTCGTCCTCGTCGCGTGCGCGATCGCCGCAACGCTCGCCGCCGGGGCATTCGCCGCGACCGCAATCGAGGGCCGC
>JBGSXQ010000200.1:0-2998 GCA_041751315.1 Gaiellaceae bacterium
TCCAGGGCGGGATGATGCGCGGCGCCGACCTCGTGGCAGCCGTCCAGGGCGACCTCGACGCCGGTCGTGATCGCAGCGAGATCGCGGCTGCGTTCCACGAGGGAGTTGCCAGCGCCACGACCGAGCTCTGCGCCGCGGCCCGGGAGCCGCGCACTGCGGTGCTTTCCGGTGGGACATTTCAGAACCTTCGCCTGCTCGGATCGACGCGAGCGCGACTCGAGGCCGAGGGATTCCGCGTACTCACGCATCGGCGCGTGCCGCCCAACGACGGCGGTATCAGCTACGGACAGGCGGCAGTGGCCGCAACCCGGATCTCCTAGACGCCGCCTAGCAACCGCTCCGTCTGCGCGCGGTGCCACTCGAGCCCGAGTGCAGCGAAGCGCTCGTCGGCGCGCGCGAGCAGGTCGTCGTCTCTGCGTATCGCACCGAGAGCGCGAAGCGCGAAGGGCTCCAGGACGAGTCCCGGCTGCAGGAAGGTCGGTGTCTCGAGCTCGATCAGCTCACGGCGGCCGAAGGCCAGCAGCGCATCGATGCGGGTCGCAATCGCCCCAGCGCCCCAGACGAACCCTCGCTCGACCGGGAGCTCCAGGAGCTGCTCGGCGGCCGCACGATCTCCCCGCTGGATCGCGAGCCGGAGCCGCGGACCGCTCAGGTCGGCGTCGTAGCCGACGCCTCCGAGCCGATCGGCGTCACGCTCGAGCTCCCGAGCACGCGATTCGTCGTCGCCGCACTGGTGAGCGGCTGCGCACAGGAGGAGGCCCCGCGGGTTGCGGATGCAGGGCGTCGCCAGGTTGGCCGAGACGACGTCCACCACCTGGTCGGTGAGCGCGGCGAGTGCCGGCCACTCGCCGAGGATGTCCGCGAGCTCGAGCTCGAGCGAGACTGCGTGGACGCGATGGTGCGGAGAGAGCCGCCGGGCCAGCTCGCCGTGCAGCCCGGCGAGCCGTCTCGCCTCCTCGAACCGGCCGACAGCCGCTGCAATCGGAGAGCTCAATTCGTACGCGTCGCAGTGGTGGTCGGGATCGTCGATCTCCCCGAGGAGCTCGAGGCGGCGCTCGCTCCACTCGGCTGCCTCCTCGAACCGCCGCCGCTCGAACGCGGCGATGCTCCTGGCACCCAGCGCATACGAGCGGAGCTCCGAGGAGCCGATCGCGTCCGCGAGCTCCGCCGCCTCGACCAGCTGCTCCTCCGGCGTCGACTCCGGCTCGACGTTCGAGCGCGCGAGAATGGCACGGACACGCGCCTCCGAGTCGAGAGCCGCGAGCGCCAGCGCGTTCGTCCCCCACTCCTCGATCAGGCTCCGGTTGAGCCGGATCGACCACATTGCGGAGCGAAGCGATGCCTGAAAAGCCAGCACCGCGTACGTGTCGGCACGCTCGGCATCGTCGAGCGGGCCGTCGAGCGCTCGCAGAAGCGCGGTTCGCATCCCCTCACCGTCATAGCGGAGTGCCTGCGCCTCTCCGATGTCGCGCCACAGCAGCGCGCGCTCGTGCTCGTCGTCGCACAGCTCGACTGCTCGAGTGTAGAGCTCGACGGCCTCCTCGATCTCGTATCGCCCGCGCGCCAGCCTCGCGGCGCGCGAGAGCCAGTAGACGGCCTTCGCGCGGACGCGCGCGAGCTCGTCCACGTCGCCAGCCCAGACGAGGTCGGCGTCTTCGGGCTTCGCCGCCTCTGCGTAGTGGTATGCGACGAGCGACGAGCGCTCGTCCGGAGCAATGCCGCTCTCGGTGAGCCAATCTGCAAGCGCCGCGTGAAGACGCCCGCGGCGCGCCTTTGGAATAGAGCCGTACGCAACCTCCCGGGTCAGGGCGTGCTTGATCGTGTACTCGTGGCCGCTCGCGAGCGTCGACTCGCGGCGCGACGTGATCAGGTCGCGCTCCAGCAGAAGCGCGAAGTCCGGCTCCTCGCCGTCGAGGAGATGGCTCACCGGTGCAGCCCAGAACACGCGGCCCACGACCGATGCCGCCTGCAAGACCGCCTTGTCGGCTGGCGGCAGTCGGTCGATGCGAGCGGCGAGCACCGCGTGGACGGTGTCGGGGACGAGGAGCGCAGAGTCACGCGCGCCGAGCGCCATGGTGCCGTCATCGGCCCGCACCAGGACGCCGCTGTCGACGAGCTCGCCCACGAGCTCCTCCAGGAAGAAGGGATTGCCCTCGGCGCGCTCGACCACGAGCGAGCGAAGGTCGTCGGGTAGCGCGCCCGACAGCATCTCGTCGAGCAGGAAGGATGCCGCCTCCGCACCCAGCGGATCGAGCCAGAGCACGGTGGCGTTCCTCCTGGCCGCACCCCAGGTCGGGCGCAGATCGAGGATCTCGGGGCGCGCCGTGGCGACGAGCATCAGCGAGGCGCGGACGTCGGCGGCGAGCCGTTCGAGCAGGTCGAGGAGGTCGGTCTCTGCCCAGTGGATGTCCTCGACGAAGAGCACCGTCGGGCGGCCGGCCGCCATTTCCTCGACGAGGTCGACCGCCGCGGCATGCAGCCGTTCGCGCGCGTCGAGCGGATGGACCCCCCGCGCCACGTCCAGGCCGAAGGCGAGCCCCAGGATCTCGCGGTCCCCGAGCCTCTCCGCGACCCTTTCCGGAGAGTCGCCCTCGCGGAGGCCGTAGTGCTCGCGAACGATCTCGCCCAGCGGGCGGTAGGTGATACCCGCCCCGTACGCCGGGCAGCGGCCGGTGCGGGCGACCGGTGTCGGCGCCTCGTGCTCGAGCATCCCCCACAGCTCGCTCACCAGCCGCGACTTGCCCACACCGGGCTCACCGACGATCGTCACGAGATGCGGCTCGTCATGAGCGGCGGCGCGCCGGTACGTTGCGCGCAGAAGGTCGAGCTCCGGATCACGGCCGACGAAGACGCGCTTCACGCCGGCGCCACGCGGCCGCATCGTCCGCAGAACGCGAACGGCGACCGATGCGACGACACCACCGGGCTTGCCCTTCGCCTCGACGGCTCCGGGCTCGCCGAACTCGAAGGCTCCGGCCGCCGCCGCCACGGTGCGCTC
>JBGSXQ010000201.1:0-1994 GCA_041751315.1 Gaiellaceae bacterium
AGCTCGACGTCGTTCCACACGCGCGCCTCGACGCGGCCACTCGCATCGACGAGCTCGAGCGCGAGGTACGTCGCGCCGGCTCGCGTGCGCCGCCGCTCCTTCTTCGCCACGGCGAACACGCCCTCGATGGTCCTGTCCTCGATGAGCTCGGCGATCGTGGTCACGTCTCGAGTCTATGCCGGAGGCACGTTGGTACGCTCGCCGGCTCATGGCCGACGTCCAGCCGTTTCGCGCCGTCCGCTATGCCGGCGCGGCCGGACCGCTGGACGACCTCGTAGCGCCTCCCTACGACGCGGTCGATGAGGTCCAGCGCGCGGCGCTGTACACGCGTAGCCAGTACAACGTCGTTCACGTGACGCTGCCCGAGAGTGCGGGCGACGCCGAGCGGCTCTACGCGGAGTGGCTCGACGGCGGGGTGCTCGTACACGAGGACGTGCCGGCGATCTGGGCTGCCGTCGAGAGCTTCGTCGGGCCCGATGGCGTCGCACGCGAGCGGCGGGGTGCCATCGGATCGGTTCTTGCCGAGTCGTACGAGAAGGGCTCGGTGCTCCCGCACGAGCGAACGCACGAGCGGACTCGCGACGAGCGCCTGAAGCTGCTGCGCGCCACACGTGTGCAGCCGGAGCCGATCCTCCTTCTCGCCGAGAGGTCCGTGCCGGTCGAGGCGCCCGACCGCAGCGCCGACGTCGAGGCCGGCGCGACTCGGCTCTGGCGTCTCGAGAGCAGCGCTGCCTTCGACCCCGGGCAACTTCTTGTCGCCGACGGTCACCATCGCTACGAGGCAGCCCTCGCGCTCGCATCCGAGCTCGGTGAGCCGGTGCGCATCATGGCGCTCGTGGTCCCCGTGGACGACCCCGGGCTTCGGATCTTCCCGACGCATCGCCTGTACGCGAACCGACCCGACCTCCGAGAGCTCGGCGGCGAGCCGCAGCCCAGCCTCGAGCAGGCTCTCGCCTACGTTCGGGGCGAGTCGTTCGAACGGTCGATAGCCGTCGCGTACCACCGGGGTGGCGTCGAGGTCCTGCGTGGGGAGGCTCAGGAGCTGGACGTGCAGCTGGTCGATCGCTTTGGGCTCGAGGGGATCGGCTACACGCAGTCACTCGAGCACGCGCGAGCGTCGGTAGACAGTGGCGCCGCCGACATCGCGCTGCTCCTGCGACCGTTGCGTATCGATGACGTCTTCGCTGCTGCTCGTAGCGGCGTGCGCATGCCCCCGAAGAGCACGTACTTCCACCCGAAGCCCCTCTCGGGGCTCCTGTTTCACCCTGTGACATCGTGACGGACTGGCTCGAGACCTGCCGCCTCTGCGTCGCCGACATCCGCGAGGTGCTGGCCGATCTCCCGACCCGCTCCGAGCGTGAGCCCGTGCTCCGACTCGGCGAGGGAGGCGACGACACCACGGCGATCGACCAGGCGGCGGAGGATGCTGTCGTTGCGCGCCTCGCTGCGCGCGGCGGTGACTTCGTTCTCGTGTCGGAGGAGCTCGGGGTACGCGCCTTCGGACAGGGTGGTCGAGCTCACGTCGTCGTCGATCCCATCGACGGCTCGGTGAACGCGAAGCGCGGGATCCCGTACTTCGCGCTCTCGGTCGCCGTCTCCGAGGGGCCGACGATGGGCGACGTCGTGTTCGGGTACGTCTACGACTTCGGCTCGGGTGAGGAGTGGACGGCGGAGCGCGGAGGTGGCGCCTACCTCGACGGTTTGGCTCTCGGCGCGCAGCGCCCGAAGGACACGATCGAGATCCTCTCGTTCGAGGCGACGACGACGGCCGCGATCGCCGATCGGATCGGCGCGATCCTGGGAGTCGCAGGGCGCCTCCGCGTGATGGGCTCGCTCGCGCTCTCGCTCTGCCACCTCGCGGCCGGTCGCGTGGACGGGGTCGTCTCGCTCAAGCCCGCGCGCTCCGTGGACATCGCCGCCGCACAGCTCCTCGTGCGCGAATGCGGCCTCGTGATCGAGCTGTTCGAGGATCCACCGTTCGAGGATGCCCCGCT
>JBGSXQ010000202.1:0-7203 GCA_041751315.1 Gaiellaceae bacterium
GTGACGCGGGTGTCGAAGCCGGTGAGCTGTTCGATCTCGGCGGCGACCACCCGTGCGACGCCGCCCAGCCGCGCGTAGCCGTACTGGTCTCGATCCTGTACGACGGGCTCCTCGCGCTCGCCCGATCGACGCGTCAACCCGTAGCCCTCGGCGACGACCACGATCGAGAAGTCCTTGCCCTCCTCGTGGCGCGACGTGACATGGTCGGCGACGTCCTCGATCGCCATCGGAACCTCCGGCACGAGGATGACGTCGGCCCCACCCGCGATGCCGGACGCCGCGGCGATCCAGCCCGTGTTGCGGCCCATCACCTCGACCACCATCACGCGGGCGTGCGACTCGGCCGTCGAGTGGAGGCGGTCGATCGCCTCGGTGCAGATGTGGACGGCCGTGTCGAATCCGATCGTCACGTCCGTGCCGGCGATGTCGTTGTCGATGGTCTTCGGGACACCGACCACGGGATAGCCGAGCTCGGAATGGAGACGGTGCGCCACTCCGAGCGTCCCTTCACCGCCGATTGCGACGACGCCGTCGAGCCCGAGCGCGTCCGTCGCGTGGCGAACGAGCTCGACGCCCGACTCCTCGCGGAAGCAGTCGTAGCTTGACGTCCCGAGGATCGTCCCGCCGCGGGTCAGGATCCCGGACACTGCGCGCCTGTCGAGCGGGCGGGTGTCCTGCTCCGCGACTCCACGCCAGCCGTGGTGGATGCCGACGACCTCGTGACCGGCGGCGACCGCCCCGCGCACGATCGCCCGGATCGCAGCGTTGAGCCCCGGACAGTCGCCTCCTCCGGTGAGGACGCCGATGCGCATGGCCGGAGACTACTGGCGCGCTCGTTGCCCGTATTGAGTACGTAGAGCGTCCGGCGAGACGGCTACGATGGATCCGAGCGGCGGTGCCCAAATCGGTATAGGGAGCGGCCTCAAAAGCCGCCGCGCGAAAGCGCTTGTGGGTTCGAGTCCCACCCGCCGCACTGATGCGCACGCTCGAAGAACGACGGATTGTAGGCTTCCTAGCGGCAGGCGACATCAACGCCTCGCAGATTGCGGACATCACGCGGATCCCGCGCTCGACAGTTCGTGAGTGGCTCGCGCAGCCGAAGCTCGAGCGCCCGATCGAGTTCGATCCTGCCACGCTTCCAGAGTCCGAGTACAGCTACCTGCTGGGCTTCTACCTCGGCGACGGGACGATCTCGTTCAGTCGAAAGCATGTTCCCCGGCTCAGGATCTTCACGGATGCGCGCTACACGGCCATCATCAGGGAGTGCGCCGCGGCGATGCAGTCGGTCATGCCGGACAACCGTGTGCACATTCAACCCATGCGCTGCAGAGCGGTCGAGATCGGCTGTTCGTCCAAGCGATGGCCGCTCCTCTTTCCCCAACACGGCCCAGGACGCAAGCACAGGCGGAAGATCGAGCTTGTTCCGTGGCAGCAGGACATCGCCGATGGCTACCCGCGCGAGCTTCTCCGCGGGCTCATCCACTCCGACGGCTGCCGCGTGCTCAACCGCGTGAACGGCAAGGACTACCCGCGGTACTTCTTCAGCCAGGTCTCGACCGACATCCAAGCCATCTTTTGCGCCGCGTGTGATCGGCTCGGCATCGAGCATCGACGGAGCAAGTGGAACACGATCTCTGTTGCGCGTGCGCCGAGCGTTGCCCTGCTCGACTCGTTCGTCGGCCCCAAGCTGTAGGTGTAGGGCGGGTTCGAGTTGCGTAGGAGGGCGAGAGCGCGGATACTTGCGAGACGCCGGCTGAGCTGGCGCGCTACCGGGTGAATCGACGTGAGGAGGACAGGTTGACTTCGAAGAAGAGTGTGTTGTACGCGCTCGGGCTACTGATAGCCGCGCTGGCGCTCGTCGCGGCGGGCTGCGGCGGCGACGACGACGGAGGCGCAGAGGTCGTAGCGCTTCCCTCGTCCTCGTGCACGGGCCTCGAATACGAGGGCGAGGGTGATCCGGACGTCCTGATCGCATCCGACTTCCCGCTCCAGGGCGCGTCGCGCACGCAGACCGACCAGATCGTCGCGGCCATCCGCTTCGAGCTGGACTCGCGCGACTGGAAGGCCGGTGACTACAACGTCGCGTTCCAGTCCTGTGACGACGCGACCGCGCAGGCCGGCAAGTGGGACTCGGGCAAGTGCTCCCAGAACGGCAACGCCTATGCGGCGAACGACTCCGTCGTGGCTGTCATCGGCACGTTCAACTCGGGATGTGCGGCGATCATGATCCCGCTGCTGAACGAGGCGCCGAACGGTGGCATCGCGATGATGTCGCCGGCGAACACGTACCCCTGCCTGACCGTGAACCTGCCGGGTGCATGCGACGCATCCGAGCCGGACAAGTACTACCCGACCGGCTCGCGGAACTACGCGCGCGTCGCTCCTGCTGACGACTACCAGGGCGCGTTCCTCGCGGAGTTCATGCAGAAGCAGGGCGTGAAGAGCGTCTACGTCCTCAACGACAAGGAGGCCTACGGTCTCGGAGTCGCGACGACGACGCGGAAGGCCCTCGAACACGTCGGCATCAAGGTCGCCGGCTTCGAGGCCTGGGATCCGAAGGCCTCGAGCTATGAGGCCCTCATGAACAAGATCAAGGGCACCGACGCGGATGCCGTGTTCCTCGGCGGTCTCATCGACGAGAACGGCGCCCAGGTGATCAAGGACAAGGTCGCAGTGCTGGGGCCGAACGACGGTGCCGTCAAGCTCTATGCGCCCGACGGCTTCGCGACGCAGTCGACGCTCGACGAGTCCAAGCCGGCGGGGCGAGGCATGTACATGTCCGTCGCCGGTGTGCCGATCGACGCGTTCACCGGTACGGCTGCCGAGTACGTCCAGCAGCTGCAGGACGGCCCGCTGGCCGGCAAGAACATCGACCCGTACGCGATCTACGGCGCCCAGGCGGCGCAGATCGTGCTCGATGCGATCGCCGCGTCCGACGGCTCGCGGGCGGACATCATCGCGAAGATGTTCGAGACCGAGGTCGCGGACGGCCTGCTCGGCGAGTTCGGATTCAACGAGAACGGCGATCCGACGAACGCGAGAGGCGCAGTGGTGGGCTTCACGATGTACGTCGGAACGGACGTGCTGGAGACGGCGGAGAACTTCTCGCCCTCTCCGGAGACGGTGGCGGCCGCCGGGGCCTAGAAGGCACCCGTCGGCAAAGGCGTGGGAGGGCTATTGCCCTCCCACGCCTTTTCTGTTTTAGTCGCTTGTTCATGAGTACGGCGACCGCGGCCCTGAACCGGATTCGAGGCTCCAGCCTCATCGATGCGATCGGCCTGCTCCTCTTCGCGCTCGTCCTCCTCTGGCTCTTCGTCAAGTTCGCCGAGAATCCGACGCGCTTCCTGAACGTGGCGGTGATCGGCGCGACGAACGGCGCGATCTACGGTCTCGTCGCTCTCGGCTACACCCTCGTCTACGGGATCCTGCAGCTCATCAACTTTGCGCACGGCGACGTCTTCGCACTCTCGGGCCTCGTCGCCAGCACGATGATCGTCTCGGTCTTCAAGCTCGACACCGAGACGGGCGTCTTCCTGATCGTCATCGGGCTGCTCGGAACGCTGGCTGTGACCATTCCCGCCTTCGCGCTCCTCAACGGAACCATCGAACGCATCGCCTACAAGCCACTCCGCAGGGCTCCACGACTCGCCGCGTTGATCACGGCGGTCGGTGTGTCGTTCATCATCCAGAACGTCTCGCTCGGGCTCTACGGCGTCGACTTCGAGTCCGTGCCGAACTTCATCCCGCGCAGCGATGCGGTCGACATCGGCGGCGTGACGATCCAGTGGAACAAGGTTGCCGTCTTCCTGATCGTCATCCCCGTGTTGGTCGTGCTCACCTGGTTCGTGCGCTCGACGCGGCAGGGGAAGGCGATGAGGGCCGTCGCACAGGACAGGGAGGCCTCGGCGATGATGGGCATCGACGTCGACAAGACCATCTCGGTGACGTTCCTGCTCGCAGGCTCGTTGGCGGCAGTCGCGGGTCTCGTCTATCTGCTCCAGTTCAACATCCGCTACGACACTGGCTTCGAGCTGGGCCTGATCGCATTCACGGCAGCCGTGCTCGGTGGAATCGGGAACCTGACGGGCGCCGTCCTCGGGGCGATGATGATCGGGATGGTCCAGGCTCTCAACGAAGGCCTGGACGGCACGCCGGGTGGCGACTGGACGCGTTCGATCGTGTTCGGGATCCTCATCGCCGTGCTCGTCTTCCGTCCTCAGGGGCTGCTCGGCGAGCGAACGCCGGAAGGGGCATGACGGCGTGAGCGAGGCCGTTCAGGCGTTCACGCGGCGAGCTCGAACGGAGAGGGCGTGGTGGCTGGCGGGTGCGCTGATCCTGTTCGGCGCTCTCTATCCGCTGATCGTCGAGTCGCTGCAGGAGATTCCCGTGATCGGCGACTTCGTGCCCCGCACCGGGTCCATGGTCGTGATGCTGGTCGTCACGATGATGGCGCTCGGGCTGAACGTCGTCGTCGGGTACGCCGGGCTCCTCGACCTCGGGTATGTCGCGTTCTACGCAGCCGGCGCGTACGTGGCTGGCTGGCTCGCGTCCGTGCAATTCGAGAATGTCAACATCCACTTCCTCTCGGAAGGAGACGGCAAAGCGGGCATCCACATCTCGATGTGGTTCGTGCTCGCCATCGCCGGCGTCTTCACGACGGTCGTCGGTATCGCGATCGGGCTCCCGACCTTGCGCTTGCGCGGCGACTACCTCGCGATCGTGACGCTCGGATTCGGCGAGATCGTGCCCCAGTTCGTGCGCAACGCCGACTCGGTCGGCGGTTTCAACCTCACCAACGGAACCTTCGGGATCGCGCCGATCGACTCGCTCGGCTTCGGGAGCTTCGTCTTCCGCCAGCAGTCGAACAAGAACGATCTCTACTACTGGACGGCGATCGGGCTGCTCCTGTTCACCGTCTTCTGCTGCATTCGCCTGCGCGACTCACGGCTCGGTCGGGCCTGGATCGCGATCCGCGAGGACGAGACGGCTGCCGCGGCGATGGGCGTCCCGCTCATGCGCACGAAGACGTGGTCGTATGCGATCGGCGCCTTCTTCGGCGGCGTGGCCGGCGCCTTCTACGCGAGCTACAAGGCAGGCGCCTTCCCCGCTGACTTCTTCTTCAACTTCTCGATCTTCCTGCTCTGCATGGTCATTCTCGGCGGGATGGGATCGATCTGGGGCGTCTTCGTCGGAGGGATGATCCTCGGATACCTCAACATCGAGGGCCTGTCGACGATTGGCGCGAAGATCCAGGACGGCGGTCTCAACTTCGACCCGACGAAGTATCAGTTCGGCATCTACGGCGTGATCATCGTGACCATGATGCTGTTCCGCCCGACCGGGCTCATACCGGAGCGAAGACACAAGATCGAGCTCGAGGAGGGCGTGCGCGACACGCCGTTCTACGACGTGCAGACGGAGGGCACGCTCACGGATCGCGATCCGAGCGACGACTGATGGCCGATGCTGTCGACAACCTGCTCGTCGCCGACAAGGTGCGCAAGGAGTTCGGCGGACTCGTCGCCACCGACGACATCGACTTCGTTATCCCTCGCGGATCGATCGTCGCTCTCATCGGTCCGAACGGTGCGGGGAAGACGACGTTCTTCAACCAGATCACCGGCGTGTACGTCCCGACGTCGGGCTCGATCGTCTTCGACGGGAAGGAGGTCGTGGGCAAGCCTCCGCACGCGATCGTCGAGCTGGGCATCGGACGCACGTTCCAGAACATTCGACTGTTCGCGCAGATGACCGCGCTCGAGAACGTCCTCGTCGGGATGCACTGCCGCCTGCGGGGCGGCATTTTCGGCTCGATCCTGAAGACACCGCGTGTCAGGAGGGAAGAGGTCGAGGCCCGCGACAAGGCGAGGGAGCTCCTCACCTACTGCGGGCTCCCGCGCCGCCACGAGGAGTACGCGGGCACTCTTCCGTACGGCGATCAGCGCCGCCTCGAGGTGGCCCGCGCGCTCGCGACCGATCCCAAGCTGATCCTCCTGGATGAGCCCACCGCCGGCATGAACCCCCAGGAGACGGCTGCGTTCACCGCCTTCACGCATCGCCTGCGCGACGAGAAGGGGCTCACCGTGCTCTTGATCGAGCACGACATGAAGGTCGTCATGGGCGTGTCCGAGCGGATCACGGTGCTCGAGTACGGCGCGAAGATCGCCGAGGGCACGCCGGCCGAGATCCAGGCGAACGAGCGCGTCATCGAGGCGTATCTCGGAAAGGGAGCGGCGGCGTGAGCTCCCCTCCGAACGGCGTGCCGGTCCTGGAGATCGACGGCATTCATCTCTACTACGGCGCGATCCACGCCCTGAAGGGCGTCTCGCTCACCGTCGGAGCCGGCGAGATCGTGACGCTCATCGGTGCGAACGGTGCCGGGAAGTCCTCCACTCTTCGTGCAATCCAGGGGATCAACCGCGTGCGCGAGGGGCGGATCAGGTTCGAGGGGGACGACATCACCGGCAATCCGCCACACGCGATCGTCAAGAGCGGAATCGCCCAGAGCCCCGAGGGACGGAGGCTCTTCCCGCGCATGAGCGTCACCGAGAACCTCGAGATGGGCGCGTTTCAGCGAACCGACAAGGAGAACTTCGCGGGTGACATGGACCGCGTGTTCGAGCTCTTCCCGCGGCTCAAGGAGCGCCGGAGCCAAAAGGCGGGGACGATGTCGGGCGGTGAGCAGCAGATGTGCGCCATCGGCCGCGCGCTCATGGCTCGTCCCAAGCTCCTCCTCCTCGACGAGCCGTCGATGGGCCTCGCGCCCATCTTCGTCGAACGTATCTTCGAGACCGTCATCGAGGTGAACAAGCAGGGGACGCCCGTGCTCCTCGTCGAGCAGAACGCGCTCATGGCACTCGACGTGGCCGAGCGCGGCTACGTGATGGAGACGGGTCGCATCGCGCTCGAGGGCCCGGCCGCCGAGCTCAAGACGAACGAAGAAGTGCGCAAGACGTATCTCGGCGAGGGCTAGGGCGCGAAGAGCCGCGCTTGTGACTTATCGTCACAAGCAAGTTTCCGCACTGCTACGGTCATCCGACACGCCTTGTAACCGATCGTCACAAGCGTTCTCGGCCCGTCTGGACGAGCAGCGGTGCATACGGCGGGGCGAGCAGGACGCCCACACGAGCGCGGCCCCCTGCGACACCGTGCGCCATCTCGAGCGCGCTCGCGATCGAGTGGCTCGGCACGAAGCCGAGAGCC
>JBGSXQ010000203.1:0-8457 GCA_041751315.1 Gaiellaceae bacterium
CAGGCGGGCCTCGCGCTCGAGCAGCTCGAGCGACGACGCGCACAGGCCGAGGCTGTGGCTCGCGCGGAATCGACGCGCCGGCTGCACGAGGTGACGGCAGCTCTCTCGACCGCGGCCACTCCGGTCGACGTGAGCAACACCTGTCTCGAACACGCGCTCGAGTCGATCGGTGCAGAGGCGGGCTTCGTCGTTCTCACCGGTGCCGAGGGCTCGCGCATCGTGGAGCTCGTGAGCGACCGTGGCTTCGACGACGACGAGCTCGCAGGCTGGAAGGAGTTCAGTCTCGACGATGACGTCCCGTTCTCGCGGGCGATCGGGTCCGGCGAGCCCGTGTGGGCGCTGACCGCGGACGAGATGTCCGAGTTCAGCCTCCACCAGGAGGCGCGGTCGACCGGCTGGATCGCCATTCCACTCGTCACCACGCATGGGGCGCGAGGAGCGATCCACATCTCGCTTCGAGAGCCACGCGAGCTCGGTGACGCCGAGCGGCAATGGCTTGTGTCGATGGTGACGCAGTGCGGACAGGCGCTCGAGCGCGCGGGTCTCTTCAGCGACGAGCAGCGGTCTCGGCAGCGCGCCGAGCAGCTGCAGTCGATGACGGCGCGGCTCTCGAACGCGCTGACGTCGAGCGACGTGGCTCGGGTCGTCGTCGGGGAGCTCGCTGAGGCATTCGGCGCTGCCGCGGTCGCACTCGCAGGCGTCACGGACGGTCAAGTGACGGGCGACCTCACGACTACGGGCAGCGGCGAGGAGCTTCTCGCTCCACTTCTCGACGTCGCCTCCGACACGCCCGGCGGACGTGCCACGCGCTCGCTTCGCTCGGTCCTCATCGGCGACCGGGCAACGCTTCTCGCTACGTTTCCGACACTCGCTGCGGGGCTCGCAGCGAATGATCACGAGACCTATCTCGCCCTGCCGCTCGTTGCGGCGCGGCGGGCGAACGGTCTGCTACTCGCGTCGTGGGAGCGGCCGAACGCGCTCGTGGCAGAGGATCGGGCCGTCGTCGAGGCGCTGGCCGGCCAGGCGGCTCAGGCACTCGATCGCGCCGGTCGCTACGAGGTCGAGCAGGGTATCGCCGAGACCTTGCAGCGCAGCGTTCTCCCGGACTCGCTGCCGCGTGTCCAGGGTGTCGAGCTCGCCGCCAGGTACTTGCCTGGGAGCTCGCAGCTCGATGTCGGAGGAGACTGGTTCGACGCGCTGACGCTCGCTGACGGGAAGCTCGGCCTGGTTGTGGGAGATGTAGTCGGCAAAGGGGTGCAGGCGGCAGCGAGCATGGCGCAGCTTCGCAATGCGATCCGCGCTTTTTCGATGGAGCGCCTGAAGCCCTCTTCCGTGCTCGCCCGCCTCGATCGACTGTCCGCGGACGTGCTCGACACGAGCTTCGCGACCGTGATCTACGTGATCCTTGACCCCGAGACGGGCATGTGCAGAATGTCGTCGGCCGGGCACCCGCCGCCGCTCGTCGCGTTCCCGGATGGCCGGGTCGAGTTCCTCGAGGAAGCTCGCGGCCTTCCGCTCGGGACTGGGCTTCGGACAAAGTACCGTCAGCACACCGTCGAGCTGCCTGCTGGCAGCGTTCTCGTCCTGTACACCGACGGGCTGGTCGAGCAGAGAGGACGATCGATCGACGACGGACTGGAGGCCCTCCGAGCCGCCGTGAGGGATGCTCCGACGGATCCCGACCGGCTGCTCGACCTCGTGCTGGAGACCGTGATCGGGTCGCGCGAGCGAGAGGACGACATCGCGGTCCTCGCTGCTCGCGTGCTTCCGGTCGCGCCGCGCGCTCTCGAGCTCCAGGTGCCGGCGAGCCTCGACTCGATGCCCCTCCTCCGCGAGGCGATGCGGGTCTGGCTCTCCGGTACGAGCCTCGATCGCTCCGCTGCAGAAGGCGTAGTGCTCGCCACATGGGAAGCGGTGGCGAACGCCGTCGAGCACGCCGTCGACCCGCGTGAGAGCACCGTTCGCCTGAGGGCCGTCGTCGACGAGCCCGTCATCCGGGTCGTGATCGAGGACTCCGGCGACTGGGCGCCCGCAAGCGGATCACCCGACAGGGGGTTCGGGCTCCGCCTCATCGATTCCCTCGTGACCTCGGTCGACATCGCACGTAGCAATGGCGGCACGACGGTCACGCTCGAGAAGGAGCTCGGCGCGGAGCCCGAGAGCACGGATAGAACGGATTAGAAGAGCCAGACGAGCAGGATGATGATGATGATCAGTGTCAGCAATCCTCCACCTATGTACATAGCTCCTCCTTTCTCGTTCGACTCGACGAAGATACCCTCCGCCCCCGACAGTTGAAACCTCGGCGTTCGCCCGCGGGTGGGACGGGCCTCGCGACGTGTAAAGGGAAACGGCGGAGGTCGGTCACACCGCGCGCGGCGCTAACGAAGCGAGTACGGGAGTACTTCGAGGGCCGAGTTGCGTGTGCTCGGCGGGCGCTGACAGTCAGAGGTTTCGACGGCTCCGCGGGCGGGTACTGCGTCTCACGTGATCGAGATCCGTCATGAGACGGCAGCCCGGAGGCCGCCGATCATCTTCGTCGACATGCCGCTTGACACGCCAGGTGACCTTGCTCGCCTTCTTGGAACCGCAATCGGCGCAGGCGAGGTCGCTCTCGTCGTCGACCTGGGCGACCGCGCGGACGCCTCGTCGGACATGCTCACCTTGCTGCACCGCACGGCGGGACATGTGCGGCGGCTGGGTGGAAGCCTCGCAGTGGTCGCCCGGCATCCCGCAGCACGGAGGCTCTTCGAGCTGACCTTGATGAGCTGCACGGTTCCCGTCTTCGCGACGCGCGACGAGGCGCTGCAGGGTTGGAGCTAGTCGCGGCGCTGCCGCCGAGCGTTTACGCTCGTACCGTGGCGCAACACGGACGATGAGGTTGGTCATGGGAACGAACGACGTCGACGCTCTACTCGTCGCCTACCATCGTGAGGGCGACCCCGCAGCCCGCGAGCGCGTGCTCGTGGAGATGATGCCGCTCGTGCGTGCGATGGCTCATCGCTACGCAGGCAGGGGGGAGCCGCTCGAGGATCTCGTCCAGGTCGGCTCGATCGGGCTGATCAAGGCCGTCGATCGGTTCGACGTCGATCGCGGCGTCGAGTTCGCGAGCTACGCGGTTCCGACCATCGTCGGCGAGATCCGTCGTCACTTCCGGGACAAGGCCTGGGCGATGCATGTGCCACGTCGTCTCAAGGAGCTCAGCCTCCGGCTGTCACGCGTGCTCGATCAGCTCACGACCGAGCTCGGCCGATCCCCGACGATCGCCGAGCTCGCCCACGCTGCCGGCGTCGACGAGGAAGAGGCGATCGACGCGCTCGACTCGATGAACGCGTACTCGACCCGCTCGCTGCACGCACCGTTCGATGACGGTTCCGATGACTCGCTCTCGGAGCGGCTCGGGACCGACGAGACCGGATACGCGGAGATCGAGGACGGCACGCTCGTCGCGGCGGGGCTCGACGCGCTCGACGATCGCGAGCGCCAGATCGTCGAGATGCGCTTCTTCCAAGAGATGACGCAGTCCCAGATTGCATCCGAGATAGGCATCTCGCAGATGCACGTCTCGCGCTTGCTGCGCAAGTCGCTCGCGGTGATGAAGGGTCGCATCGAGGAGGCCTCCGCGGATGTCTGAGATCACCGTCCAGCTCTCGTTTCCTGCCAGGGCGGACTACCTCCTTCTTGCGAGGCTCGCACTCACGGGCATGGCGCGGGAGATCGCCGTGGACGAGGAGGTGCTCGCGGACCTCAAGCTCGCCGTCACCGAGGCGTGTGGGAACGCGGTGCGCCACGCGTATCCCGACGGCGAGGGCGAGGTCACGGTGCGCTATGTCCTGTCGGAGGGAGTGCTCGAGATGATCGTCGAGGATCAGGGCGCAGGACTGGGCGAGGAGAGCACGTCGGCGGGGGCACCGACTCCTCGGATCGACGGCGGTATGGGCATCTCGATCATGCGCGCAGTCGTCGACGAGCTCGACGTGCACGCCGGCTCCGACGGACGAGGAACCGCCGTCCGCATGGTCAAACGGCTGCGCCCTGTCGACGCGTGACCTGAGTCAGTTCGCCGGCGACGCAACATCCTCCACGGCGGACGCGCGGCTCGCAGCGACGGGCAGCGCCCGATCGAGGGCGGTAATCTCGAAGATGCGGCGCGCCGTACCTACAGGCAGGACGATGCGCGTCGCCGTCTCCGTCGCCGTGCGTGTGCGGGCAACTCGAACGAGGACGCCGAGCGCGGTCGAGTCCATGAAGGACACCCCGACCAGATCGGCGACGACGAATGCCTCGCCTGCAAGCTCCTCGAACGCAGCCTCCAGCTCGGGTGCAACGAAGGCATCGACCTCGCCGGTTGCCCGGACGACAGCTACGCGACCATCGCGCTCGATCCGCACGGCGTGCATTCGAGAGAGTATGTCCCCCGGGACAGCCGGCCGGGGCAGCGGAATCCGCCGCCCCGGCTACATCGTTGCTCAGGCGCGGCGTCGCTCGCTGATCAGGTTCCAGAGAAACAGGATCACAAGCGCACCGACGATCGCGGCGAGCCAGGTGCTGATGTCGAAGAACTCATCGACCGGGTCGCCGAACCCGAGCGCGGTGGCGAGAAAGCCTCCGAGGAGCGCGCCACCGATGCCGAGCAAGGTCGTGAGGATCACCCCGCCGCGCTCGGCTCCGGGCATGATCGCCTTCGCGATGAGCCCGGCGAGAAGGCCGAGAACGATCCAGCCGATGATGCCCATGCTACGTCCGATCCCGTTCGACGATCGTCGTGTTCTGACCGCCGGCCGCGTCGCGATTGCCGAAACCGCCCCAGCTCGACCAGAAGATGAGCGACGCCACGAGCCCGATCACGCCGACGATGACGAGGATGATTCCGGCGACCTGTACGTCGATCCCGGACACTTCCGCGTTGACCGCCCACGCGAGAACCGCGCCTACGGCGATCAGAAGGACACTCAAGCTTATACCCATGTTTTCCGCTCCTTTATTCGACTGATTGCCGGGAAAGCCCGGCAGCTGCCGCTGTCTGAGTACCCCGGCGGCTCGTCGGCGAAACCTCGCCGCACCGTTTGAAGCACGCCCCGATCTGGGAACACAGATTGCTTGCAGCCTGAAGCGGCGCCGCTCAAGGAGGTTTCCGACCGGCGCGGGGCGGGTATATGACCTCCCCGATGGACCAGGGTCGCGCTGAGGAGAGTCGGTTCCGCGTCGCGGTCGAGCGCGATGGCGATTGCGCCATCCTCGTCGTCGAGGGTGACGTCGATCTCCACTCGGCGCCGTGCTTGCGAGACGAGCTTGCCATGATCATCGAGGGCGACGCCTCTCGCGTCGTCGTCGACCTCAGTGAGACGACGTTTCTCGACTCGATGGCGCTCGGCGTGCTTCTGGGCGCCAAGAAAGGCTTGGCGGCAAGGGGCGCCGAACTGGAGCTCGTCGTCACGCGCTCCGACATCCGGAGGATCTTCGAGATCACGATGCTCGAGCGGGTCTTCGCTCTTCACTCGAGCCGTAGCGACGCGATCCGGCGAGTCGGCGCGGGTTGAGCCGGCCCGGGTTAGGAGACGGCGTCGAGCGAGGAATGCAACGTCGCGAGCGGGGTGAGCCCTGTGATCTCCAGGACGCGCGCGATTCCCGGATCGATGACGACGAGCTCGAGGCGTCCGCCCTCACCGGCGAGCGTGCTCGCTTGCGTGGTGAGGACACGAATGCCTGAGGAATCCATGAAGGTACAGGCCTCGAGATCGATCACGAGGCGGCTTCGGGCCTCTCTCGCGGCGCAGGCCTCCTCCAGTCGCGGCGCCGTCGCGAGATCGAGGTCGCCGCTGACGCGGACGACGAAGGTTCCGGACGGCAAGGAATCGCTGTGTACGTCAAACTCGGCAGGCATGCCCACGAGAGGCGAGTGTAGATGCGGCTCTACCTGCCCGCGGAGGCGGCGTTTGCCGTGACGGAAAGGATTGTCCTCTCCATGCCGAGCGGCGAAGGCTTCAGGGCCGTGGGGACGCTCGTGCTCGGGGGTGTTGCGAGCCGGGTCGATCTGACCTTCGAGCGTACGGACGACCTGCAGCTCGCGCTCCTCAGCGCCCTCGACGCATCGCTCGACGGTGAGGTGACGCTCGAGTTCGAGCCGGCTGCCGATGCGATGACGCTCGCGGTCGGTCCGTTGCGCGACGGAGCGAGCGCCGACGAGGGCCTCGCGCTCGTGCTCTCCCGCCTCGTGGACGAGGTCGAGCACGAGCACCGTGACGGTCAGGAATGGCTGTCTCTGCGCGTTCGACGCGCCGCCGCCTGATCGACTACTCGGAGATCTCCTCCACGAGACGCCCCGTCGACTCGGGATGAGCCGTGCGCGCGATGTCGGCCTGCGCGAGGATGCCGACGAGCTCTCCGTCGTCGACGACCGGAAGCCGGCGAATCTGATCCTTGGCCATGCGCTGCAGCGCCTCGTCGAGCGACTCCTCCGAGCCGATGGTGACGGGATTCTCGGAGCACACGTCGGCGACGGGCACCTTGTGGGGGTCGAGGTCCTTCGCGAGCACGTGCAGCACCAGGTCGCGATCAGTGACCATGCCCACGAGCTTGCCCTCGCTCACGACCGGCAGCGATCCCACGTTCTCCGAGACCATCCGGCGAGCGGCCTCGACGACCATCTCGTCGCTCGCGATCGAGGTTGGGCCGGGGGTCATGACGTCTTTGACGGTTGTCGTCATCTGGTCTCTCCCTTCTCGGGGGTCGAAAGGTGAGTACTTCCCGCGGCCTCGCCGCCGCAAACGCACCGTTTCGAGAACGGACGGCCAGGGCACTCCCTATCCATGACGGTACGCAGCAAGCGAGCGGACGAGCCGCAGTCCGCGCCAGAGCTCCCTGTCCTCGTCTTCGTCACGAGACGTCACTGCGGTGCGTCACGTCGCATGGAGAGCATCGTGGCCTGGGTGAAGGTCACGCAGAAGAAGCGACTGCGTGTCGTCAATCTCGACGTCGACAGGACGCCGGAGCTCGCAGACCACCTCGACGTACGGCAGACGCCTAGCCTCCTCCTGCTGGAGAATGGCGCTGTTGTCGGCAGGCTCGAAGGGCGCGCGACCGGCCGGCAGATAGACGCGCTGATCGGCCCGCATCTGAGAGAGGAGCACGAGATGACCGCGAACGACGAAAAGCTCGACTCGGAGGATTCAGTCGGTACCGCAGGGCGCGACGACGATCGGGCAGACCGGGTGCCGCCCGAAGAGCGTCAGCCGCCTTCCGAGGAGAAGGGCGCGCAGGACAATTACGCGAACGCGGACGAGAAGACCTGAGCGAAGCCTCTTACGGTGCAGATGCTCTTCGCCGCTGCGACCGTCTTCGACTCTCGCGATCGGGAATCCAGTGGATTACCGATCTGCGTAAGGCATCGGCCGTGAAGGATTCGATCCTTCGACCTTGGGATCTAGGGGCCTGTCCGGAAAGTGGATCAGGGCGCTTTACAGGCGTCACGCGCCCCGATGCTGCGTCCTCGGTCGCGCCAATATGTCTGCATATTGACGCTCCCTGCGTCCTTGCCTCGCGGCACGTGCCGCGTGTCATCCACCGTGACCACTTTCCGGACAGGCCCCTAGATCCAGGCAAACGAGTTGCGGCGACTTTCGCGTTTCGGAAAAAGGCTGCAAATCGCGCAGATCTGTGTTGCAGTGAACTGCAGGAAACGGCCGGCTTCGGACCAAGCTTGTACGCGCACCTACGCGCGGCCGCCCCGGAATCGACCCGCGACCTCCGGCGTGACAGGCCGAATCGGCGGCGGAGACGCTCGGCGACGAGTCACTACGAACATTCACGTTTGCACGGACTTTTGGGCTGAGTCGCGTAAATCCGCATGGTTGCGTCGATCGTGAACACCGCGTTTGGGCCACGAGAGGGCCACGAGATGTTGTCGAGAGATGGCGACGCAGGACGGCGCCGGCTAACGCAAGCCGCTCGGAGTGCCGGGTAGCGGCGACTCGAACCACCTCGCATCGACGCCGCCCGCCCGGCCCTCGACGCTCTGGGGTCTGCGGGACGCTGGATCGTCGAGACCGCAGCGGCCGGGAACGGAAGAGAGGGGCTCGATGCTGTGAGGGGTCGGCGCCGGGCGCGCGCACACTTCCGCCCTCTACGCCTACGTGCCACAGTTCGCGAATGGCGGAAGGCGCGGCGACGCAACCGCGGTCGAGAACGGGCGCGCTGCCGGCGCCGCGTACGCCGCTGATCGGGCGCGAGAACGAGGTCTCGCTGGCGCTCGATCTGCTTCGTCGCACCGACGTACGGCTTCTGACCCTCACCGGTGCGGGTGGAGTGGGGAAGACCCGCTTGGCGGTCGAGGTCGCCCGTAAGGGGCGCGACGACTTCGCCGACGACCTGTGCTTCGTCCCGCTGGGGACGGTCGACGATCCAGCGCTCGTCGCGCCCGCGGTCGCGCGGTTCCTGGGCGTGGGCGACGCTGGCGAG
>JBGSXQ010000204.1:0-2925 GCA_041751315.1 Gaiellaceae bacterium
CTTGAAGTCCATGTCACCGAGGTGATCCTCGGCGCCCTGGATGTCGGTGAGGATGACGTAGTCGTCGCCCTCCTTGACGAGGCCCATCGCGATGCCCGAGACGGGCGCTGCGATCGGAACGCCTGCATCCATGAGCGCGAGCGTCGAGCCACACACCGAGCCCATCGACGACGAGCCGTTCGACTCGAGCGTCTCCGAGACGAGGCGGATCGTGTACGGGAAGTCCTCCAGCGTCGGAATGACCGCCTCGAGGGCCCGCTGCGCGAGCGCACCGTGACCGATGTCACGCCGCTTCGGGCCGCGCATGAAGCCCGTCTCCCCGACCGAGAAGGGCGGGAAGTTGTAGTGGTGCATGTAGCGGCGGTTCTGCTCGAGGGAGAGGTCGTCGATGCGCTGCCCCTCCTTCATCGTCCCGAGCGTGAGCAGGGTCATGACCTGCGTCTGCCCGCGGGTGAAGAGGCCGGAGCCGTGCGTGCGAGGACTCACCTGCACTTCGGCCTCGACGTGACGGATCTCCTCCTCGGAGCGTCCGTCCGGGCGGCGCTTGTCGACCGCGATCTTCTTGCGGACGAGGTCCTTGTAGACAGCCTCGGACGCGCGCTTGACGAACTGCTTCGTCTGCGTGTCCTTGACCGCAGGCTCGCCCTCGGCCGGCGCGGAGCCGACCGGGAACGGCAGCTCGATCTCCTCGAGAATGCGATTGAAGAGGAGGTCGCGCTTGGCCGAGCGGAGCTCCTTCGAGTCCTGCTCGGCGTCCGTCAGCTCGCGGAGGTCGGCCAGGAACTGCTCACGAAGCGGCCCCTCGACCGCCGACAGGCGTGCCTTCTCGGAGATCGCGGCGAAGCTCGCGCGGATCTGCGCCCGCTTCGTCATGTCCTCCTCCGTGGATGCCATCGACACGCTCGGCGAAAGCTCCTCGACGAGCGTGTCGACGACCGTGGCCGCCTCGCGAATGCCGTGCGTCGCGATCGCGGAGCGAACCGCGTCGCCATGCGCCGCCTCGAGCTCGGCCGTGAGATCGACGTCCACCCACTTCGGCTTGCCGACCTGTTCGCGAAGACTCTCGAGAGCGGCACAGATCGTGCGAATCTCGGCGTGCGCGAGCTCGAGCGCCTCGAGGATCGTTTCCTCGGGCACCTGGTCTCCCCCGGCCTCGACCATCGTGAGCCCCTCGCTCGTGCCGACGACGATGAGGTCGAGAGTCGAGTCTTCCAGCTGCTCGAGGGTCGGATTGAGCACGAACTCGTCCTCGATGCGGCCGACGCGAACGGCGCCGATCGGGCCGAGGAACGGCAGCGGCGAGATCATCAGCGCCGCCGAAGCGCCGTTGATGCAGAGGACGTCGTGCGCAGTGACGAGATCCGCCGAGAGCGTGGTGCATACCAGGTGCACCTCGTTGCGGAACCCCTTCGGCCAGAGCGGCCGGATCGGGCGGTCGATCATGCGTGCGGTGAGCGTCGCGCGCTCGGTGGCGCGCCCCTCCCGCTTGAAGAAGCCGCCCGGAATCTTGCCGGCGGCGTACATCTTCTCCTCGACGTCGACCGTGAGCGGGAAGAAGTCCGCATCCGGCCGTGCGTCCGAGCGACCGACCGCGGTCGCGAGGATCATGGTGTCGCCGGAGCGAACGACGACGGCGCCGTCGGCCTGCTTGGCGAGCTTGCCCGTCTCGAAGACGATCTCCTGACCGCCTACGTCGACGGAAACCGAGGCAATCTGCCCGGTTGTGGCTGTACTCATGTGAGGTATCCCTTCACCTTTCGTTGTTCCGGAAGGTGGAGGTTTGAGTCAGCCCCGCTCTCGTCCGGGACTCGCTCAAACTTCCACCTTCCCTGTCGTCAGGAGCCTTCTATCGGCGTAGGCCGAGCTCCTTGATGAGGGCGCGATAGCCCTCGATGTCCTTTCGCTGCATGTAGTTGAGGAATCGCCGCCGCTGGCCGACGAGCTTCAAGAGCCCGCGCCGCGAGTAGTGATCCTTGGGATGCGTCCGCAGATGCTCGGTCAGGTCGTTGATCCGTCTGGTGAGAAGGGCAACCTGCACTTCTGCCGAACCAGTGTCGGCAGGTCCCCGACCGTGTTTCTCGACGATCTCCAGCTTGACTTCCTTGGTGAGGCTCATGCATCTCCTCCGAGTTGACGATTCCGCAATCCCCGCCCCGCGTGAAGGAAGAAGCACGCCGGGGCCGCGACTGCGGCTCGGGGAAGGGTAGCAGCGATGCTGCGCGGGATCGTTCGTGCGCTCGCGATACTCGTGGTTGCGGCCGCGACACTCATCGTCCTCGATTTCGCCGAGCTTCTCGTGCCGGTCGAGCCAGACGACACCGCCTCGATGTCGACCACGATCCCGGCCTGTGCTGGTCGCGTGGTCGCGCAGGGGCTCACGTACCGGCTCTTCGACCCGGAGCCCGGCCACGTCGTCGCCGTGCACGCAGCGGAGACGGACGACGGGAGCATCGTCCCCGACCGCGACGCCGACGACCGCGTGCTCGTCCTACGTATCGCCGCAGGCCCGGGCCAGGTCATCGAGGGCCGCGACGGGACGGTCTTCGTCGACGACGTGAAGATCGACGACATCGACACCGAGCCCTTCGCCGCGGTCACGGTGCCGAACGAGCAATTCTTCCTTCTCGGCGACAACCGATCAGCCGCCGTCGACAGCAGGACGTTCGGGCCGGTGCTCGGAAACGCGATCTTCGGGCGGGCGTTCATGGTTTTCTGGCCCCTTCGTGACCTCACGTTCCGTCTCGGGCCGTTCTCCGGCGCGCCGCCGGGCGGGATCGCCTGCGACTAGTGCGGCCTCTCCAAACGTTTGACCGGAAACCGACAGGGACCCGGGCTGTCGGCGTCGAATGGGGGTGCATGCGACCCAAGGAGGTGTCCATGCGTCGCCCGGAGGTGTTCGTGCGCGAACTCACCCCGCATCAGGGC
>JBGSXQ010000205.1:0-5997 GCA_041751315.1 Gaiellaceae bacterium
CCTCGCCGTGGTCGAACATCCGCTCGACGGACTCCCAGAAGGTCTCGAGGCCGTAGCGCTCGACCAGCCGCACGAGGGCGGCGGCGCCGGTGCGAACGCCGACGACCTCGGCGTTGATGTCGCCGGCGACCATCTTCGGCACGCGGGAGTTGGCGACGGCCATGCGGAAGATGTCGTCGACCAGCTCGCCGCGGCGGTAGAGCTTGACGCCGGGGAAGATCGTGCCTTCCTGGAAGACGTCGACGGTGTCTGTCGAGTACGGCTCCTTGCCGCCGATGTCGAGCCAGTGCCCCTTGATGCACGCGTACCCGATCAGCTCCTGGTCGAAGACGTAGATCGGCATCACGAGCGCGGCGTCCTGCGGGTGCGAGCCGGTTCCGTAGGGGACGTTGTAGAGGATGATGTCGCCCGGCTCCAGCTCCTCCTCGCCACCAACCGCCTCGACCGCCCGCTCGACGCAGAAGCTGAGCGTGCCCATGAAGAACGGGAGGCTCGGCGCCTGCGAGAGCAGCCGCATCTGCCGGTCGTAGATCGCGACCGCGAAGTCCAGCACCTCGTAGATGATCGGCGAGAACGCCGTCCGGATCAGCGCCCTCTTCATCTGCTCGGAGACCGAGTTAAGGCCGTGCCTGATCACCTCCGTCGTGATCGGATCGGCGTCGAGACGCCCGCTCGCGGGGCCGGCGACGGCCCTATGGATGATCGGCTCGAGCTTCATGACTCTCCCTCCTCGTGTTGCGTCTTGTCGAGCGGTCGAGACAGCGTCTCTCCCGGAAAGTGGCACGAGATCCAGTGGCCGGGTTCCTGTTCCCTGAGTGGCGGCTCTGTCTCGGCGCAGATCGTTCGGTCGTGTCCCACGGGACAGCGGGACCGGAAACGGCACCCTGTGGTCGTCCGGTCGAGCGCCGAGACCTCGCCCGTGAGGATGATCCGGTCGCGCCGTCGCTCTACGGCCGGATCAGGGATCGGAACGGCCGAGAGCAGAGCATGCGTGTACGGATGCAGAGGCTCGCGGAAGAGCGTCTCGCGATCCGCGAGCTCCATCACGGCGCCGAGGTAGAGAACGGCCAGCCGGTCGCAGAAGTACTCGGCGATGGCGAGGTCGTGGACGATGAAGACGTACGTGAGGTCAAGCCGCGTCTGGAGGTCTCGCAGCAGATTGAGCACCTGAGCCTGGACCGAGACGTCGAGTGCGGAGACGGGTTCGTCCAGAACGAGGAGATCAGGGTTCATCACGAGAGATCGCGCGAGCCCGATCCGCTGACGTTGTCCTCCCGAGAACTCGTGCGGCTTGCGTCCGGCCTGTTCGGCAGTGAGCCCAACGAGGTCCAGCATCTCCAGCACCCGGGCCCGGCGTGCCGACGAGTCACCCATGCCGTGGATCACGAGCGGCTCCTCCACGATCGATTGGGTCGACATCCGAGGGTCGAGCGACGAGAACGGATCTTGGAAGACCAGCTGCATGCGGGCGCGGAGTCGGCGCAGCTCGAGTTTCGACAGCGCCCCGATGTCGATCTCGTCGAACAGGACGCGACCGCCGCTCGGCGAGAGGAGCCGGAGGATGCAGCGCGCGATCGTCGACTTGCCGCAGCCCGACTCTCCGACAAGGCCGAACGTCTCGCCGCGAGCGACATCGAACGAGACTCCGTCCACCGCGCGTATGACGCTGCGCTCGCGACTCAGTAGCTTGGCGTCGCTGGCGCGGAAGACCTTCTCGAGACCGCAGACCCATAGGAGCGCGTCCTCGGGACCTCCGCGCAACCCCGGGGCTGCGAGCTCACCCCCGGCCTTCAGGACGTCGACGCTCATGCCTCGCCCTCCGCGATCAGGCGCTCGTAGCGCTCGTGTGCGAAGTGACACTCCGAGACGATCGGCTGATCCGGTGGCCCGACGGTCGTCGGATCGGGCGCGCGCTCGCGGCAAACGTCCCGACCCCTTCCGACAAAACAGCGCGGTTCGAAGGAGCAACCCTGATCGAGATTGGCGAGATCAGGCGGGGCGCCGGGAATCGACGCGAGGGGCGCTCGCTCGAGTCGGTCCGGGCGCGGAACCGACTTGAGCAGCGCCTCGGTGTACGGATGCACTGCCCGGTGGAACGTGTCCATCGTGGTCGACCGTTCGACGATCCGTCCCGCGTACATGACGACCACACGCTCGCAAAACTCGGCAACGATGCCGAGGTTGTGCGTGATCAGCAGGATCGCCGTCTGATGTTGGGTGACGATCCGGTCGAGCAGGTCGAGCACCTGTGCCTGCGTCGTCACATCGAGAGCCGTCGTGGGCTCGTCTGCGATGACCACGTCCGGCTCGTTCGCAAGCGCGATCGCGATCATCGCGCGCTGGCGCATCCCGCCCGAGTACTCGTGAGGATAGTCCACGAGCCGCCGCTCCGCGTTCGGCACTTCGACCTCGGCGAGCAGCTCGGCCGCGCGCTTGCGTGCGCCGCGTTTACCGACATTTCCTTGGTGGCGCAGGATGGCCTCCGCGATTTGGTCCCCGATCGACTTGATCGGGTTGAGGGCAGTCATCGAGTCCTGGAAGATAAGCGAGATCTCCTTGCCGTGAACGGCGCTCATAGCCCGCTCGCCTAGGTTCGAGACGACGCGACCGTTGAGCCAGACCTCGCCTCCGGTGACGCAACCCGGGGGCTCGATCAGCCCCAGCAGCGAGAGGGCGAGAGCCGATTTCCCGCACCCCGACTCGCCCACGATCCCGACTTTCTCTGATCGCTTCACGTCGAAGCTGACGTCGCGGACAGCCTGCACCACGCCCTGCTTCGTCCGGAACTGCGTCTTCAGGTTGCGGACGCTCAGAACCACGTCGTCAGGTGGACGCTGGCCGTCGGTGGTCGAGCCCGCGAGTGCCGAGTCTGCTCTCATTCGGCTTTCGAGCCGATGCGGACACGGGGATCGACGACCCCGTACAGCACGTCGACGACCAGGTTGATGACAACGTACGCCATGGCTGCGAGCAGAATGAACGCCTGGACGACAGCGAAGTCCTGACGGAGGATCGAGTCGACGACAAGCGTGCCGACACCCGGCCAGTTGAAGACCTTCTCGATCAGCACACTCCCGGCGATGAGCTGGGCGAGCAGGAGTCCGGAGGCCGTGAGCGTAGGGAGGAAGGCGTTGGGGAGGGCGTGTCGTGAGAACACTCGCCAGCGTCTGATGCCCTTGCTGCGCGCGACCACGAGAAACGGTTCGCGCGCGACCTCGAGCAGGTTTGCCCTGAGCAACCGGACGAGGTAAGCGAACACCGCGAGCCCGAGCGCGATCGAGGGGAGAACGAGGTGGTGGAGCGCGTTGACGAAGGTCCCGAACTCGCCAGCGATGAGAGCATCAACCGTGTAGAGACCTGTGACCGAGGGCGGCGGCTCGACGCCGGGCGAGAGCCGCCCCTCCGGACCCGGGAACCACGGGAGACGCTCGAAGAAGACGACCAACAGCATGATCGCGAACCAGAAGGGCGGCACGCCAAGACCGAAGAACGAGACGGCGCGCACGGATCCGTCGACGACGGGGCGCTGCCGGTACGTCGCCGCCAAAGCGAAGAACACCGCAGCGAGGAAGCTGCCGACGAACGCATAGATGCCGAGCTCGATGGTCGCGGGGAGCCGCGCTCCGATCAGCGTCGAGACGGACTCTCCCGCCGAGAACGAGAACCCCCAATCGCCCGTCAGGAAGTTGGAAATGTACTTCGCGTACTGGACGATGATCGGGTCCGAGAGGCCGAGCGCCTGCCGCGTCGCCTCGATCGCTTCTGGGGTCGCGAGCGGCCCTGCGATCAGGCGAGACGGGTCTCCTGGAAGCAGACGCATGAAGACGAACGCGATGATCGAGGCGCCGAGGATCGCGAGTAGCGCTCCACCGAGCTTGCTGAGCACGATCCGAACGACACGAAGCTCAGACAAAGGTGTACTGGCCTCGCGGATCGAGGATGTCGCGTGCCCGGTCGGCGATGATGCTGGCGGCCACGACGGCGGCAAGCACGCCGATGCCGGGGAACAGCGAGATCCACCACTGCCCTGTCAAAGCGTAGTTGAGACCATCGGTGATCATCGTCCCCCATTCGGGAGTCGGGACCTGGACCCCGAGGCCGACGAAGCCGAGCGCTGCAAGCGTGAGGATCGCGTAGCCGAAGACTGCTGCGCTCTGGATCAGGAGCGTCGGCATCGTGTGGGGCGCGATGTGGCGCAAGAGGATCCGTCGTGGGGAGGCCCCGATCGCTGCAGCGGCCTCCACGAACAGCTGTGAGCGCAACTTGAGCACGTCACTTCTCAGGAGCCTCGCGTAGTAGGGGATAGTCGTGATGATGATCCCAACGCTGGCGGTCACGGCGCCCGCGCCGAGACCCACGGTCACCGCCATCGCGAGGATGAGGGGCGGGAACGCAAGAATCGCGTCGAGGATGCGCATCAGCACCGTGTCCGGCCACGACCCGGTGACGCCTGCGATCAGGCCAATCGCGCCGCCGACCACCGCGCCGGCGAGGACAACGATCGCTCCCACGGCGAGCGAGATCTGTGCACCCTCGTTGAAGCGCGCGAAGATATCGCGTCCGACGTCGTCGGTGCCCATTGGGTGCGCTCGCGAAGGGGGCTGCAGCGACGCACCCAGGTCGGGCAGAAGCGGCGACTTGCGCCATAGCAGCGGGCCGAACACCGCCAAGAAGACGAGGATCCCGAGCACTCCGACGGCAAACGAGAGCGCTGGGTCGTGCACGATCAGGCGCGCGGCGCGCCCCGTGGCGCTCGTTGCCCGGACTAGCGGTCGACTCGCTCGGCGAAGAACGGCGTCCGTTCGATCGGCCAGACCATCACCCCTCGCTATGAAGGACGCCCGGGCCTCTCGGGCTCGAACGCGTGCGCGTAGTGCATGCGCGCGTGCTCCTCGGTGATGTAACCCTCTCGGATGTCGGCGTGGATGCGCTCGGGCTCGCGCTCGGCGGGTGGGCCGTAACCCCCTCCCCCGCCGCAGTCAAGCTCTAAAGTCCATCCTTTGGGAATCTTGAGTCGGGTAGCCTTGCGCACCCCCGTGCGGGTGCCGTCCGGCGAGCGCAGGGCGCCCGCGTTCGGTCGGCCGTCTCCACCCCCGGCGAGACCCCAGGGGGCGTTCTTCGTCCGCTCAAGGACGGCCGTCACGTACGCGTCCTCAAGCATGTGGAAGGCCATGTCGATGCCGAGGCCGCCGCGATGGCGGCCGGGGCCGCACGAGTCGGGCGCGAGCTCGACCTTCTCCATCAGCCAGGGGTTTCTCGCCTCCCAGACCTCGGTCGGTGAGAACCGGCTAGCCGACTCCCCGTGGTGCATCGCGCTGCTCGCGCCGTCGCCGCCGACGTGGCCTCCCTGCCCAACCGGGTGGGGCGAGCCGTCCGCCCACGGCTCGCCACTCTCTTCGCGGACGCCCCACCAGACGAGTGCACAGATGTCGCCGCCGCTGCATGCCGGCACAGCCTCTGGCAGCGCCTTGGCGATCGCTTCGTAGATCACCTCCATCGCTTGCATCGCCGGCCAGCCGTAGAGGAAGCACGGTGCGGGCGAGATCGGGTGGAACATCGAGCCGGGCCGCGTCACCACCTCGAGCGGGCGGAAATGCCCCTCGTTCGGCGCCTCCCCGCCGCCGGCGAGCATCGTGATCGCCACGCGGCTGCCGGACACCGTTGAGGGCAACGGGCAGTTGACCGGTCCGACGTTCATGTCGGGAGCGTTCGAGTAGTCGACGCGGACGGTCGAGCCGTCGACCTCGACGACGATCTCGAAGGGGATCGGATCCTCGCTGATGCCGTCGTTGTCCATCTCACCGTGGCCGACGTAGCGGCCGTCGGGGATGCGCTCGAAGTAGCTGCGGACAACGGCCTCGCCGTGGTCGAACATCCGCTCGACGGACTCCCAGAAGGTCTCGAGGCCGTAGCGCTCGACCAGCCGCACGAGGGCGGCGGCGCCGGTGCGAACGCCGACGACCTCGGCGTTGATGTCGCCGGCGACCATCTTCGGCA
>JBGSXQ010000206.1:0-2512 GCA_041751315.1 Gaiellaceae bacterium
GGACCGTGCCCCATGCCCGCTCGGCGAGATACGGACCCCACCGGCGCCAGGGGACGCCATCTCGGGCTTCCAGCAGGCGGGCGCGCTCCGCATCCCGCCCGCCGAGCTCGACCAGGCCGTCGCGTCCCTCGTCGACGAGCTCGCACGCCACTCGCCGCTCGCGCTCGCGATGGCGAAGCGCGTCCTGAACCAGGCCTACGAGGGGCCGCTCTCGCAGGGACTCGAGCTGGAGGGCCTCGCGTACGGCTTCCTTCAGCAGACGCACGACTTCCGCGAGGGTGTCGAGTCGTTCGTCGAGAAGCGCGCGCCCGAGTTCCGCGGCGAGTAGCTCAGTGGCTCCTCAGCCGCGTTCCCAGGCGAGGCCGGCTGCGAGGACGACCTCGTCACGCGGCGCGACGAGCTGCATGTTCCCGATCGCGAGGCCGGCCCAGCCGGTGAGATTCGTCCAGCGCAGGAACGACGTGAGCGGGAGGCGGACCTCGAGCTCGTCCGCGTCCTCGGCGGGGAGCTCAACGGCGTAGCACGGGCTGATGTACAGGTCGACCTCGGGCTCGTAGCGCCGCCACTCCTCGATCGCGCGGTACGCCGCCTCGACCTCGTCGGGCGTCGCGCGCTGTGCAGCTCTGAGCTTCTTCTGCATGAGCACGCCGTACTCGTCGGCGCGACTCGGGAACGTCGCCGCGTGGGAGAGAAGCGCCTCGTGCTGGAACTGCGGCCACGTGTTCGCGCTCGCATCCGGGATCCGCGCCTCGACGACCCGGGCGCCGAGTCGCTCGAGATCCGCCACCCAGTCTTCGGCTACGTCGCTCACCTCGGTCTCACGGCCGTCGCCGATCCCGGGCGGCTGCCGCAGCAGGCCGACCGTGAGCCCTGCGAGCCTGGGCTCGGGAACCTGCCGCTCCGTGAGCACCGACCACATGCGACCGACGTCCTCGACGCTGAGCGCCATCGGCCCGACCGTGTCGAGCGTCGGCACGAGCGGGAACACCCCGTCGGTGGGGATCAGCCCCCACTGCGACTTCAGACCGACCACGTTGCACGCCGCCGAGGGCAGTCGAATCGAGCAGCCCGTGTCGGATCCGAGCGCCAGCTCGCACAACCCTGCTGCGAGTGCGGCAGCAGAGCCCGACGACGAGCCACCGGTCGTCCTCCCCGGATGCTCCGGGTTGTGGCACGTCCCGTACCACTCGCTCTGGCCGAGGACGCCCCAGGCGAACTCGGGCAGATGCGTCTTCCCGACGAGGACGGCGCCCGCGTCGAGCAAGCGCTGGACGGCCGTCGCGTTACGCTCGGGAACGTGATCGGAGTACAGGTCAGACCCGTACGTGGTTCGGATGCCGACGGTGTCGAAGAGGTCCTTGACCGCGAGCGTGCTTCCCGCCAGCGGCCCGTCACCGCCCGGCGCCGGCTCGACCCGCGTGATGAACGCGTTCCAAGGATCGTGGCTCACGGCACGAGCGCCACGCACTCGATCTCGACCTTCGCGCCCTCGACGGCGAGCCGCGGCACCTCGACAAGTGTCGACGCCGGCCGAGACTCGCCGAAGACCTCCTGCCGCACGGGATTGATGCGCGGGCGGTCGTCGATGTCGGTGAGGAAGACCGTCACCTTGACGACATCCTCGAAACCACAGCCGCCGGCCCCGAGGATGGCGCGCATGTTCTCGAGCACCTGCCTCGTCTGGGCGACGACGTCGTCGCCGCCGACGAGGCGTCCACCGCCGTCCACCGGGACGATTCCAGAGACGTAGACGAAGCCACCCGCCCGCACGGCGTCGGTGAAGTGCGAGATCGGCTCGGCGAGCCCGTCGACGCGGATCTCCTCTCTCATGCTTCTCCTCTCAGGTCGCTGAGCCGCACGCGCGGGCTGATCCGCTCGGGATCGACCGGGAGCTCGAGCACCGACGGCTTGCCGGACGCGAGCGCGCGCTCGAACGCACCCTCGAAGTCCTCCGTCCGCTCGACCCGCTCGCCGTGCGCGCCATACGCGCGTGCAAGGGTGGGGAAGTCCGGGTTGTCGAGGTCGGTACCGATCACGCGGCGAGGATATGCCCGCTCCTGGTGCATGCGGATCGTCGCGTACATCCCGTTGTTCACGAGAAGGATCACGATCGGAAGCCCGTACTGCACGGCGGTCGCGAGCTCGGGCGAGCTCATCACGAAATCGCCGTCACCCGTGCAGCAGACAACGATGCGGTCGGGATGGATGAGCTGCGCTGCGACCGCCGCAGGGAGCCCGTAGCCCATCGAGCCCGAGCGCGGGCACGCCTGGGTGCCGAACTGCGTGAACTGCGCGAAGCGGTGCGCCCACACGGTGAAGTTGCCGGCGCCACACGTCTGCACGGTGTCGCCAGGCAGACGCATGCGAAGGAACGCCATAATCTCGCCCAGGTCGACGTCGCCCTCCATCGGCTCGTGCCGTAGCGTCGCCTCGTAGTCGGCGCGTGCGCCCGCGGCCCATTCGCGCCACCGAGGCCCGACGGGGTCGAGCGCACGCAGCGCAGCCGCAGCCT
>JBGSXQ010000207.1:0-8065 GCA_041751315.1 Gaiellaceae bacterium
GCCGCAGTGCTCGAGCTGCTCACGGGAATCCGGCGCGCAGGCGCCGATCTCGTCGTCACCTACCACGCGAAGGAAGCGGCGGCGTGGCTTCAGGGAAGGTGACGGCGCGGGTCGACGACCGTCCGGACGACGCTCCCGAGACGGTCGACGTCGCCGAGCACGGCCGCTCCGCGGACGGCGAGACGACGTCGCTCGACCGGCGGCTCTTCATGCAGCTGCATGCGTACGGCGGCTCGCGCGACACGGACGTGCTCGTCTCGGCACTCGAGTCCGCCGGTGTTACAGGCGCCCTCTACGAGGACGTGAACGACCCCACAGGCGTCGCGCTGCTCACCTTGTCGGAGTCGCCCGAGGCGTTCGTCACAAAGTACCGCGCGTTCCTGCACTCGTCACCGTTCGCGGAGCTCGAGCCGAAGCCGGAGCTGACGATGCTCGGCCGCACGTACGCGATCGGCTACGAGCAGGATCTCGCCGAGACGCTCGTCGAGCGTCCTCGACGCCGCGTCCTCGACCCGAAGCTGCCGTGGGCGATCTGGTACCCCCTGCGTCGGGCCGGCTCGTTCGAGCAGCTCTCGCGCCGCGAGCAGGACACGATCCTCATGGAGCACGGCGGGGTTGGAATGGCCTTCGGCCGCGCGGGCCTCGGCTACGACATCCGCCTCGCCTGCCACGGTCTCGACCGCGACGACAACGACTTCGTCGTCGGGCTCCTCGGCCCCGAGCTGCACCCGCTGTCGATCATCGTCCAGCGCATGCGCAAGACGAAGCAGACCTCGCTCCACCTCGAGCGGCTCGGGCCGTTCTTCGTAGGACGGAAGCGGTGGTCGGCGCGAGCCGAGTCCGAAGGGGAGTAGCGCAGCGCGCATCTACGCTGCCGCCGGTGACCGACGAACCCCTCTTCCTGAGGGCCTGCCGCGGTGAGCCGGTCGAGCGCACGCCCGTCTGGCTCCTCCGGCAGGCCGGCCGCTACCAGCCTGAATACCGCGCGATCCGCGAGCGCCACTCGATGCTCGAGGTCATCCGCACGCCGGAGCTCGCCGCACAGGTGACGCTTCTCCCGATCGACGCCTTCGATCTCGACGCGGCGATCATCTTCTCCGACATCCTCCCGCCGCTCGTCGGCATGGGGCTCGATCTCGACTTCGTGAAGGGCGAGGGGCCGGAGATCGGCAATCCGATCTCGTCGACGCGGGACGTCGACATGCTCGGGACGCCGCCCGCGGCCGAGACGATGGAGGGAACGCTCGAGGCGATCCGCCTCGTCCGCGCCGAGCTCGAGCCGCGAGGCGTCCCCGTCATTGGCTTCGCCGGCGCGCCCTTCACGCTCGCGAGCTACGCGATCGAGGGCGGCACCTCGCGGGACTTCACGAAGACGAAGGCGTTCATGCTCTCCGAGCCGGCCGCCTGGACGCGCCTGCTCGGCAAGCTCGTCACGGTTCAGGCCGACTACCTGCTCGCGCAGGCCGCGGCAGGCGCGCAGGCACTGCAGGTCTTCGACTCGTGGGCGGGGCGCGCGCTCGGCCGCGAGGACTACCTGCGCTACGTCGCGCCGCACAACCGTGAGCTGTACGCGAAGGTCGCGGCGGCGGGCGTGCCCGTGATCAACTTCTCTCTCGGGGTGAGCGCGTACCTGGAAGAGGCCGCGGCGTGCGGAGGCGACGTCGTCGGCCTCGACTGGGCGTTGCCGCTCGACGAGGCGTGGGAACGCGTCGGCTTCGACCGGCCTGTGCAGGGGAACCTCGATCCGGCGTCGCTCCTTGCGCCCTGGCGAGAGCTTTGCTTTCGGATCGACGATGTGCTCGCCCGGGCGGGCGGCCGATCGGGGCACGTCTTCAACGTCGGTCACGGGCTCACGCCGGGAACGCCGGTGGACAACGTCAAGCGGCTCGTGGAGCACGTGCGGGAGCGAACGTCGACGTGAGGGTCGGCGTCCTCGTCATGGCCTACGGCGGCCCGGCGTCGCTCGACGAGATCCCCGGCTACCACGCGGACATCCGCCACGGCCGCCCCACGCCGCGGAGCGTGGTCGACGAGATCACCGAGAACTACCGCTCGATCGGCGGGCGCTCGCCGCTGCTCGAGGTCACCCGGCGCCAGGTGGACGCGCTCGCGCTCGCGCTCGGGGACGAGTACCGCTGCTACCTCGGAATGCGCCATTGGGCACCCTGGATCGAGGACGTCATCGGCGAGATGATCGACGACGGCGTGGAGCACGCCGTGAGTCTCGTCCTCGCGCCGCACTTCTCGGCGTTGTCAGTCGCCAAGTACCAGCAGAAGGTCGCGGACGGGCTCGACCTCTACCGTGGCCGGATCCGGTTCGAGCACGTTGCGAGCTATCACGACGCGCCCGGGCTGGTCGCTGCGTTCGCCTCGCGCGTGGAGGAGGGGATCGCGCGCTGGCCCGAGGCGGAGCGCGGCGGCGTGCACGTGATCTTCAGCGCGCACAGCCTTCCGCAGCGCGTGCTCGACTCGGGTGACCCCTATGGCGACCAGTGCCTCGAGACGGCGCGACTCGTCGCGAAGCGGGTCGGGCTTCTCGAGGAGCGCTGGTCGTGGGCGTACCAGTCCGCCGGGCGAACACCAGAGCCCTGGGCGGGGCCCGATCTCGGCGAGCATCTCGCCGATCTCGCCACGCGTAGGGTGCGCGACGTCGTCTCCATCCCAGTCGGGTTCGTCTCCGACCACGTCGAGATCCTCTTCGACATCGACCAGCGCGCCGCCGAGGTCGCGGGCGGCCTGGGAATGCGCCTCGAGCGGCCGCCCGCATTGAACGAAGACCCGGTGTTCATCGAGACCCTGGCAGACCTTGTCCGCGCGAAGGCAGCGGCATGAGGGCAGTCGTCGTAGGAGGTGGGATCGCCGGGCTTGCGGCGGCGCGGCGCCTCGAGGAGCTCGTCCCCGACGCAGAGGTCACTCTCCTCGAGAGCGACTCGGTTGTCGGCGGGAAGATCAGGACGGAGCGCACCGGAGGGTTCGTGATCGAGGCCGGGGCGGACAGCTTCCTCTCGCGCAAGGAGCGCGGCGTCGGCCTCTGCGAGGAGCTGGGCCTCGGGAGCGAGCTGATCGGGCGGCGGCCCGAGCACGCGCACACGTTCGTCCGCCGGGGACGCGAGCTGCATCCGCTGCCGGAGGGGCTCACGGGGATGATCCCGACGAATCTCGAGGCCCTCGAACGCACCTCGCTGCTCTCGTCGGAGGGGCGCGAGCGCTTCGTCGCAGAGCCCACGGTCCCGATCGCGCAAGGAGAGAGCGACGAGTCGGTGGCGTCGTTCGTCTCCCGGCGGTTCGGGCGCGAGGCGTACGACGCGCTCGTCGAGCCTCTCATGACCGGGATCTACGGCGGCGACGGCGAGCAGATGTCGCTGCGCGCGACCTTCCCGCAGCTCCGCGTGCTCGAGCTCGAGCACGGGAGCCTCCTCGCGGGCTTGCGTACGCGACCGTTCACCGGTGGGCGTCCGCCGTTCGTCTCTCTGCGAGACGGCATGGACGCGCTCGTCACACGACTCGTCGAGCGGCTCGAGCGAACGAGGATCTCGACGGCAACGGCCGCGACACGAGTGACCCACGCGTCCTCCGGCTTCGTGGTGCAGGTTGCGAGCGGCGAGACCGCCAGGGCCGATGCCGTCGTGCTCGCCATCCCGGCTCACGCCACGGCGACGCTCCTCGCCGATCTCGACGACGATCTCGCTGCTGCGCACGCGGAGATCCCGTATGCGTCGTCGGCCGTCGTCACCTTCGGTTTCTCGCGCGCCGATGTCGTGCCGCTCGACGGCTACGGCTACCTCGTGCCGCGCACGGAGGGCGACGACGTGCTCGCGTGCACCTGGTCGTCGCAGAAGTGGGACGGGCGCTCACCGGACGAGGCCGTGCTCGTCCGCGTCTACGCGGGCCGCTTCGGCGGCGCCGACCTCACGCGCGAGGCCGATGACGCACTCGTCGCACGTTCCCGAGACGAGCTGTCCACTCTCGACATCTCCGCAGACCCGGTGCTGACACGGGTGCACCGCTGGCCGCACGGGATGCCGCAGTACGTCCTCGGTCACCCCGATCGACTCGATCGAATCGAGCAACGGCTCGCCGAGCATGCGGGGCTCGCGCTCGCCGGCGCCGCGTACCGCGGCGTTGGCATCCCGGACTGCATTCGCTCGGGCGAGCTCGCGTCGGACTCGGTTGCACGCACGCTTCTGGGAGCATCCGGGTGAGACGCGAGACCTCGGATCGGCTCTTCGCCGAGGCGCTCGCGCTACTTCCCGGGGGTGTCAGCTCGCCCGTGCGCGCCTTTCGCGCCGTCGGCGGATCGCCGCTCTTCATCGAGCGCGGCGAGGGTGCGTACCTCGTCGACGTCGACGGGAATCGGTACGTCGACTACGTCCTGTCGTGGGGGCCGCTGATCCTCGGCCACGCGCATCCGCGCGTCGTGGCCGCACTCGAGGTCGCCCTTCGTAAGGGGACGAGCTTCGGCGCGCCGAGCCCGCTCGAGCTCGAGCTCGCGCGACTCATTCAGGGCGCGATGCCGAGCCTCGAGCTCGTGCGCTTCGTGAGCTCGGGAACCGAGGCGACGATGAGCGCGCTTCGCGTCGCGCGCGCGTTCACCGGGCGGACGAAGATCGTCAAGTTCGTCGGCTGCTACCACGGGCACGCCGACTTCCTGCTCGTGCAGGCCGGGTCGGGTGTGGCGACGCTAGGCCTCCCTGACTCGCCCGGTGTCACGCCGGGCGCGGTCGCCGACACGCTCACGGCGCCGTTCAACGATCTCGCCGCCGTCGAGGCGCTCTTCGACGCGCACGACGACATCGCGGCGGTCATCCTCGAGCCGGTCGTCGGGAACATGGGGCTCGTCTTGCCCGAACCGGGCTTTCTCTCTGGGCTGCGCGAGCTGACTACGGCGCGCGGGGCCTTGCTGATCTTCGACGAGGTGATGACGGGGTTCCGCGTCGGGCCGGCCGGCGCGCAGGCGCTGTACGGCGTGACGCCCGACCTCACGACGCTCGGCAAGGTGATCGGTGGCGGCCTTCCCGTGGGCGCCTACGGCGGACGGCGCGAGATCATGGGCCTCGTCGCGCCGGCCGGTCCGGTGTATCAGGCAGGGACGCTCTCCGGGAACCCCCTGGCGATGACAGCCGGCATCGAGACGCTTCGCGCGCTCGCCGAGCCTGGCGTGTGGGAGGGGCTGGAGCGCGCGGGAGCGCGGCTCGAGGCGGGGCTGGCGGCGCTCGGTCCAGGTGTCCGCGTCGGACGTGTCGGGACGATGTTCGGTCTGTTCTTCGCGGACATGCCCGTTCGGGACTGGGACACGGCCAAGCTGGCCGACACGACGCGCTTCGCAGCGTTCCACGCCGCGATGCTCGAGCGCGGCGTCTACCTCGCGCCGTCGCAGTTCGAGGCGGGCTTCATCTCGACGGCTCACGGCGACGCCGAGATCGACGCGACGATCGAGGCTGCGCACGCTGCCCTGTCCGGGGTCTGACCCTACGGGTCTGACCCCTGACATGTCCGCGGCGGACAGGTCCCGGTGTCAGACACCGCGTCTGACACGGGCTGGCGCTCTACCCTTCGCGGCCGTGAAGGTGCTCCTCGTGACGATGTACTTCCCGCCCGCGGGAGGCGGGGGCGTGCAGCGCTCGCTCAAGCTCGCGCAGTACCTGCCCGCGCTCGGGATCGAGACGCACGTCCTCGCGCCCAACGACCCCAAGTGGGTGCACCGCGATCCCGACCTCCGCGTCCCGACGCAGGCGTGGATCCACCGCGCGCGCTACGTCGGGCCACGCGCGCGCAAGCCGGCCGAGGAGCTTCGCGCGTTGGACGGGATGGAACGCGCGCTCGTCCAGGCGCAGGTCACCGCGCGTCGCCTTCTGCTGCCCGATGCCAGCGTCACCTGGAACCTCACCGCGATCCCGGCGGCGATCCGCATCGTGCGGCGTGAGGGCATCGACGCTGTCATTACGACGTCGCCGCCACCGTCCGTGCACTTCGTCGGGGCGGCTGTTCAGAAAGCGACGGGAGCGAAGTGGATCGCCGACCTACGCGACCCGCTCGTGGCGAACCAGCACCGTCGTGACGACACTACTGCCGCACGCGCGCGGCAGAAGGCGGTCGAGCAGGTGGCGCGGCTCGTCGCGTCCCAGGCGAACGGCGTCACGTGCGTCTCGGACGCGATCGCCGAGGAGGTTCGGGGCCTCGGTGCGCGAGGAGCCGTGCGTGTGATCGCCAACGGCTGCGACTTCGATGACTTCGCCGGGCTCGAATACGAGCCAGGTGAGCGCTTTCGCATCACGCACACGGGGAGCTTCTTCGGAAAGCGGGATCCGAGACCGTTCCTGCAGGCGTTTCGCGACGCCGACCTCGACGCCGTCGCCCGGTTCGTGGGCGACTTCCGATCGACCGACCGCGAGTGGGCGGAGTCCCTCGGACTGGGAGATCGCCTCGAGCTCGTGGACTACCTCCCGCATGTCGAGGCGCTGAGAGTCCAGCGCGACTCGGAGGCGCTCCTTCTTCTGATTCCCGAGGCAGGAGGCCGGGGGAAGGGCGTGCTCTCCGGCAAGGTGTTCGAGTACATCGCTGCCGGCAGGCCGATCCTCGCAGCCGTGCCGCCGGACGGCGCTGCGGCCGACCTGATCCGCGAGACCGGCTCGGGTGTTGTCGTCGCTCCCGAGGACGTCGAGGGGATCGCCGATGCTCTGCGCGCGATGCACGCTCGCTTCACGAACGGCGGACTCCCCTCCGTCGAGCTGGCGAGGCAGGACGAGAACAAGCTGTCGCGCCGCGCGCGGGTCGAGGAGATGGCGGCGCTCGTCGAGGAGCTCGTGTGACGAGTCACGCGCTCTCGTCGCCGGCGAGCTCCGACCGCGAGCGCGTGCTCGTTCAGCCGTTTCTCGACGGGCTCTTCCTGCTCACGATCCTGACCGTCACGTTCCACAAGCTGCAGTGGGAGCTCGCGGGCTCGCTCACGCTCTCCGATGTCCTCACGTCGGTCTTTCTCCTCCTGTTCGCATGGGATCGCTTCGAACGGAACGACGGACGCATGACGCGGACCGCCTGGGTCGCGCTCGCCTTCTTCGTCGTCTTCGCCCTCGTCTATCTCGCCGGGTTCTACAGCCTCGACACGGGACAGGCGCTCGCGCAGTGGGCGAAGGGGATGGTGAAGTTCGTCCTCCACTTCGGGTTCGTCGTCGCCGGCGTGGCGCTGCTCGCGCGCCGCGGGATGCGCTTCTACTGGTACGCGCTCGCCGCGTTCCTCGGCGGCATCGGCGTGAACGCGGTCTACGGCGTGATCCAGCTCGTGCTCGCCGAGGCGGGCCTGAACCTCGACGAGCTGCTCATCCAGCCGATCACCTCGCGCCAGACCGGGATCAACGTGTTCGGCGCCGTGGGAGGCACGCAGGAGGTGTTCCGCCCCAACGCGCTCACGGGGGACCCGAACCATCTCGGCATCGAGCTCGTGATCCCGCTGCTCGTGCTCACGCCGCTGTACCTCCGGCTGGAGGCCGGCCATCGGCTGAAGACACCGCTCGCGGTCGCCCTCGGCTTCCTGCTGCTGGTCGAGCTCGCGACGCTGTCACGCAGCGCGCTGCTGGGGCTCGGTTGCGGGGCGCTCGTGCTCGCCTTGCCGTACCGCCGGCACCTTCGAAGGCCGGCGTTTCTCGTGCCCCTTGCAGGCGTTGCGCTCGTCGTCGCGGCGATCGTGATCGCGCGTCTCGACTTCTTCCTCACCGTCCTGCGCGCGAGGACGAACACGAGTCGCGCCTCCGCTTCACCCCACTTCGAGGTGTACTCCTTCATCCCGGACGTGCTGTCGACGAACCCGTTCCTGGGGCTCGGGCTCAACAACTTCGCGGTCTACTACGAGTTCGTCACGGGGAGACCGGACTTCGGGCCGCACTCCTTCTACGTCGCGACGATCGTGGAGACCGGGCTCGTCGGAGCGACGTTGTTCGCTGTATTCCTCGCTTGGCTCTTCCGACGGCTCGGCGCCGCCCGCCGAATCGGTCGTGCGCTGGCTGCCGCCGGGGACCCGCTCGCCGCGCGGGTGAGACCGGTCGCCTGGGGGATGACCGCTGCGCTCGTC
>JBGSXQ010000208.1:0-4853 GCA_041751315.1 Gaiellaceae bacterium
ACGTCGACCTCGGCTTCCGCCAGTGCCGCCGCGCGCTCCAGCGCATCGGGCCCGACGCCGACCGCTGCGCCCACGCGCAGGCGACCCTGGTCGTCCTTCGTCGCGTCCGGATACTTGATCTTCTTCGAGATGTCCTTGACCGTGATGAGGCCCTTGAGCCCGCCGTCCGCGTCGACCACGGGGAGCTTCTCGATCTTGTGGCGATGGAGAATCGCCTCGGCCTCCTCGAGCGTCGTCCCCACCGGGGCAGTCACGAGGTTGCGCGCGGTCATGAGCGCCGACACAGGCTGCGCCGTGTCGGTCTCGAAACGCAGGTCGCGATTCGTGAGGATGCCGACGAGGACCCCTGCGTCGTCCGTGATCGGGACGCCGGAGATGCGGTAGCGCTCCATCAACTCGAGCGCCTCCGCCACGGTGTGCTCCGCCGAGAGCGTGACGGGCTCCACGATCATCCCCGACTCCGAGCGCTTGACCTTGTCGACCTCGGCGACCTGGTCTGCGATCGAGAGATTGCGGTGGACGATGCCCATGCCCCCGGCACGCGCGAGCGCGATCGCGAGCCGCGCCTCGGTGACGGTGTCCATCGCCGCCGAGATCAGCGGGATGTTCAGCGTGATCGTCGGCGTGAGGCGCGTGACCGTGGAGACGTCGTTCGGAAGCACGCTCGACTCCGCCGGGACGAGGAGCACGTCGTCGAACGTGAGCCCCTCCTTGCCGAACTTGCGCTCGAACGCAACGAGATGCTCGATGTCTCCCTGGCGGAACTCGGTCTCCATGCGAGGACGTTACCAGCGCCTCTCGACGGTGATCAGGGAACCTCGACGCGCATCGTTGCGAGGCGCTCGCGGATCGCGGCGGCGCCTGCCACGTCGCCCTTCGCCTGGTGGATCGCGATCGCGTCAGCGGCGACCGAAGCGGCCTCGATCTCGCTTCCCGCGAGCGCGAGAATCTCGGCGAGCGGCTCACGCGCTCGCAGCCCCCGGATGTTGAAGAAGTCGGTCGTCTCCGCACGCTCGAGCCCGCGGCGCGCCAACGGTATGGCGTCGTCGATCCTCCCCTCACGGGCGAGCATGAGTCCCTCGATCACGTCGACGTAGACGAAGTTGACGACGTCGTTCGGGAGCGACCGCTCGCGCCCGAGCTCCCAGTACGTACGCGCCTCGTCGTCGCGACCCTGACGCACGAGACACTGGGCGAGATCCAGCGCAACGGTCGGCATGAACGACCTGTCGTCGAGACGCTCGAGAACCTCGAGCCCCTCGCGTACGACCTTCTCGATCCGCTGCTCCACATCGGGACCTCCCGCGCGTCTCTCGATGAACTGGAAGCGCTGCGCGTTCCCGGCCGCGCTGACGAGGTGGCCGGCGTCGCGGACGGTGCGCCACCCGGTGAGCATGAGCTCACGTGCTTCGTCCATGCGCCCCTCCATGGCTCGGAGCGATCCGAGGGCCTGAATCGCCCACGCCTCCAGGAGTGGGGCACTGCTGGTTCTCCGCACGAGCTCTTCGACCCGCGCGACGGCGTCGTCGACGGGGGTCGGGCCAAGCACGAGGCAGGTCAGGATCCGGCTCTGGAGCGAGCGCACGAGGGTCGCCCCTCCGGCGGCCGTCGCATGGCGGAGGCCCGCCTCCCATGCATCGAGCGCCTGTTCCGCACGGCAGGCCGCCCACCCGTCGTAACCGACCTGGAGCCAGTACTCGGCGAGGCCTGTGTCGTCGCCCGCCGCCTCGAACGTCGCGCGGACCTCGTCACGGCGCTCCCGCAGCTCCCGACGAGGAACGCCGTCGGTCACCTCACGGAACGAGAGCTCCGCGAGGGCTCCACGCGCACGGATCACGGGGTCGGAGGACGTCATCGCCTCTGCTGCCGCAGCGAGCAGCTCGTCGACTTCGTTGGTCTCCTGGAGCACGTGCGTGAGCTCGACCGCAATCGCGGCGCGCCGTTCGTCGCCGACCGGGAGGAGGTCGCGGGCGCGTGCGAACAGCAGTCGTGACGCTCCGAAGTCTCCGCGATGGTCAGCTGCGGCCCCGGCCACCGCGAGGTGCTGCGCGGCGCGCGCGCCGAGACTCCTGAGGCGCGCATCCGCGGAGTCCAGCTCGGCTCGATAGCGATGCGCCTGCTCCAGGTGATACCCCACGATCTCGTCCCGCTCCACCAGGGCGTGATCGGCGAGCCAGTCGGCGAAGCGCTCGTGCAGCTCGGCCCTCGTCGCCTTCGACAGCGACTCGTAGGCCGCGTCGCGGATGAGGAGGTGTCGGAAGCGGAATCCCTCGTCGTCGGGAAAGGTCGGCGGCGTCGAGCGGATGAGCTCCTTCCGAACCAGTGTCGTCAGGTGCGTTCCCACGTCGCCGCGCACGGGATCGGGGGACAGGACTACAACGGCCCCCCGATGGAAGACCTCGCCCTCGACCGCGCCGCGTTCCATGACGACCCGGACGTCGGAGTCGAGCGAGTCGATGCGGGCCTGCAGGAGCGCGTGGATAGTCGGCGGTACCGAGATCTCCCCGCCGCCCCCGTGCTCGCGCACTATCGCGAGCATCTCTTCGACGAACAGCGGATTGCCGGCCGACGCCACCGTGATCCGCTGTCGGAGCTCAGCATCGAGGGGAGCATCCGTAACCAGACGTCCCATCAGCTCCTCGCACTCGTCCGCCCCAAGCGGTTCGAGAAGGAGCGCCGTCGCGTTCATCTTCCCGCCGCCCCAGTCGGGACGCACGTCGAGGAGCTCTGTCCTCGCTACGCAGACCACGAAGATCGGCGCATCGCGCGAGAAGTCGGCGATGTGCTCGACGAGGTCGATGAATACGGACTCGGCCCATTGCAGATCGTCGACCACGACGACCTGTGGTCGCTCGGCGGCACGCGTTTCGAGGAGGCGACGAAAGGCGAGCTGCGTCTCAGCGGGTGACGTCCCGATCACCGAGTCGGGCTCGACTCCGGTGGCAACGAGCATCTCGACGAGTGGCCAGTACGTGATCCCCTCGCCGTACGAGAGGCAGCGACCGCGGAGGACGTCTGCAGAGTCGTCGACGCGCTCGAGGAAGTCCGCGACGAGCCGCGACTTGCCGATGCCGGCCGGGCCGAGGAGGGTGAAGAGGCGGCACGTCCGGTCGGCGACCGCGTCCTCGTAATCGCGCCAGAGCCGTTGGCGCTCGCGCTCGCGGCCCACCAGCGGCGTGTCCAGATGGCGCGTTACCGCCTCGTCGCCCACGACTTCGATGAGCCGATAGGCCGCGACCGGCTCCGACTTGCCCTTGAGCGCCAGCGGGGCGACGGCCACCACGTCGACGGCGTCACGCACGAGGTGCTGTGTCTCTGCGCTGAGATAGATGTCACCGGCGCTCGCGGCCTGCTCGAGGCGGGCAGCAACGTTCACAGCGTCCCCGGTGACGAGCGTCTCGCCCTCGCCGCCGACGACGACCTCGCCCGTGTTGACTCCGATGCGGGCTTCGAGACCGTGCTCGGTTATCGCGGCTCGCATCTCGGAGGCTGCGCGAACCGCCCGCAGTGCGTCGTCCTCGTGCGCGGCGGGAATCCCGAAGACGGCCATGACCGCGTCTCCGACGAACTTCTCGACCGTGCCGCCGTGTCGCTCGAGGATCACCCGCAAGTCTTCGAAGTAGCGCCGCATCCGCGCGCGCAGAGCTTCCGGATCCGTCGACTCGCCCAGCGCCGTCGAGCCCACGAGGTCGCAGAAGAGGACCGTGACGACCTTGCGCTGCTCGCGTGCGGGTTCGGCCACGACGAGAGCGGCTCCACACGCGCTGCAGAAGCGCGCGTCGTCCGCGTTCTCACGGCTACAGCTCGGGCACTCGACCACGGCAGCGAGTCTACGAGGGTCGCGGGGAGAGCTCCGCGAGGGTCGCTCGCGAGCGTGCCGCGGAGACGACGTCGCCCTTCTGCTCGTGGAACGCGATGGCCCGCTCGACCATCGTGACCCCTTCGTCACGCTTTCCCGCCGCGGCGAGCACGATGCCGGCCGAGTCGGACACGGTGGCCTTGAGCGGTAACAGGTCGATCGACTCGACGAGAGCAACGGCCTCCCGGGCGAGCTTCTCTGCCACGGCGTGATGGCCCAGCGCGGAGTCGACGAGAGCCTGGGCCGCGCGCCAGCGCGGTTGTGCGTCGAGGTCGTCCTCGGATGCGACTGCGCGGCTCTCCTCGGTGAAGGCGGCAGCCTCGTCGTAGGCGCCCATCCGATGGAGGGTCGCGGCCAGGAGCGCGTCGAGCGTGCAGCGTGCTCCCGTGTCACCGACCGCAACGAGGGTCTCGTGACCCTTCCTCAGCTCGCGCTCTGCGCTTTCGAGATCGTCCGAGACGAGAAATGCCCACCCGACGTCCATCGCGTAGGTGCCCCGCTGAAGCATCAGCCCGTACTCCTCGATGAGCGCCCATGCGCGCGCCGCCGAGGCGCGCGCCCCTTCCGCGTCTCCGGTCATCGTCTGCAGCATCGCCACCACCTGGAGCGCGTGTGCCCTGTCGGCGACGTTCGCGTGCTCGTTTTGGAGGAGCGACTCGCAGAACGCGATGCCCTCGACCGCGGGCATCGGTCCCCACGCGACGGGGCGGAGCCTGGCGTTCAGCGCCTCACGCTCGACGACGCCGATCCCGACGTTGCGCGCGAGCTCTGCAGCGCGCCGGAAATCCTCGTCGCCTTCCGCCGCACGCCCGAGCATGAACCGGTACGTCCCGGTGGCGACGAGCGCCCGCGCGAGGTTCGCGTCGTTTCCTGTGGCTTCCAGCGACGCTGCCACCTCGATCGCCTCGGCGAGCTCGGCACCGAGGTTCGATCTGGGGTCAGTCCTGCTTCGCATGCGGAGGTGGTCGAGCCGGGCGCGAGCCTCGGCCGCCGC
>JBGSXQ010000209.1:0-2294 GCA_041751315.1 Gaiellaceae bacterium
TCGTGGAGACGACCAGCGACCTGATCCGGCCGGACGGGGTCGCCGTGCCCTTGGCGTCGATGACGCGCCCGGCGACGCCGAGCTTCGACTGCAGCGTCCTCGCGCCGACGAGCGTCGGCCCCCAGCGGTGGTGTGGTGATGCCTTGTCCCACGGGTCGGGGCGGGAGACGAGGTAGGGAACGCTCTGCCCGAAGACGTCAGCAGCGCTTGCGGTCTTCCCGCCCGAAGTGGAGAAGTAGAACGTCGTCGCCACCTTGCCTGCGTAGAGCACGACCTCCCCTGCCGTGTCGGCCACGGCTTTGTTCGTCGACGGCTTCTCGCTCGCGACGCCACCGTAGACCTGGCTGCGAACGTCGGCGTAGAGGTCGAACGGCTTGCCCTTCTCGAGATTCGCGAGCGCGTACGAGCGTGCCGCGACGGCCTGCGCCTTCAACGTCTCTGCCGGCCAGCCGTGCGGCACCTCTCCTGGAACGACGCTCTGGAGGTAGCTCTCGAGCGGCGCGACGTTCACGACGCGCAGGAAGCCGGCCTGGCTGACCAGCTCGAGCTTCCCCCGGTACTGCCGCCCGTCGAGCGCGAGCAGGCCACTCTTGGTGGGGCGTATCACGAGCGGCGACACAGCCTTCGCAGCAGGCTCGGCTTCCGACGGAAGGCGCAGGTCGGGGCTCAGGGTGAGAGATCCCTTGGCGAGCTTGAACGTGGCGCCGGTCGCGTCGACCGCGACGAAGGGCGCGTTCGACGACACGGCGGCCGCGCGCCGTCCCTCGGCCAGAAGCACGCGTACCTCCTTGCGACCCGCTCTCCCGATCTCCGTGCCGGTGTAGTAGTGCGCGAGGATCTGGTCGTACGTGCGACCGGCGATGGCCTGGCCGTACGCGCCGTACTGACTCATCCCGACGCCGTGCCCCCAGCCGCGGCCGGAGACGACGAAGACCGCTTCGCCGTACACGGGCGCCGGCGTCTGCTGGCCGGTGGCAGACGCGGCGGCGAAGGTGAGGACGACGGCTATAGCAGCGAGAAAGGCGCGCACGAGGGCATCCAGGGTAGCTCCGTTGCGTTAACGCTTTGTGTTTCGGCCAAACTGGCGCGGTCTTGAGCGCGAACGCCCGGTGCGCTGCCGGCTTCCCGAAAGCAGGTGCGCTGTTTCGACGGCGCACCCCGGCGGCCTACTTCCAGGCGGACTCCTCGACCGGCGCGCGCTCTTTGAGCGGCTCCCACCAGTCGCGGTTCGACTCGTACCAGGCAACCGTCTCGGCCAGCCCCTCGTCCCAGCCGCGCGTGAACGTCCAGCCCAGCTCGTCGCGGATCTTCGAAGCGTCGAGGAGGTAGCGGCGGTCGTGCCCGGGGCGGTCGGGGACGATCTTCTTGAGCGACGCCGGCTTGCCGGTCAGCTCGAGCACGCGGTCGGCGATCTCCTCGATCGTCGCCTCGAGCCCCGAGCCGACGTTGTAGGTCTCCCCCGGGCGCCCCTCGCGAAGGACGAGGTCGATCGCCTCGCAGTGGTCGAGGACGTGGAGCCACTCGCGCTTGTTCTGGGTCGAGGCGTACATGGGCAGGGGCTGATCGTCCAGCGCGTTCGTCGTGAAGAGCGGGACGACCTTCTCGGGAAACTGGTACGGGCCGTAGTTGTTCGAGCAGTTCGTGATCGTCACGGGGACGCCGAAGGTCTCGAAGTACGCGCGGACGGCATGGTCGGCGCCGGCCTTGGAGGCGTTGTACGGCGTCCGCGGACGGTACGGCGACTCCTCCGTGAACACCTCGTCGGTGTCGAGCGCGAGATCGCCGTACACCTCGCACGTCGAGACGTGGTGGAAGCGCTCCACGCCGGCCGCCCGCGCCGCGTCGAGGAGCGTCTGAGTACCGAGGACGTTGGTGCGGAAGAACCTCGTCGGATCGACGACAGCGAGCGAGTTGTGAGACTCGGCCGCGAAGTTGACCACCACGTCGATCTCGTCCTGTCGCAGCGTCGCCTCCGCGAGCTCGCGGTCGCAGATGTCGCCCTGGACGAAGACGATGTCGTCCTCGACCCCGGAGAGGCTCTCACGGTTGCCCGCGTACGTCAGGAGGTCGTAGACGACGACGTGGTCGTCGGGATGCCGCTCGAGCCAGTAGTGGACGAAGTTCGAGCCGATGAAGCCCGCTCCGCCGGTGACCAGGAGGCGCATCGGGTAAAGGCTACCGCTGCATCTCCGCGAGACACGCGCGCAACCCGTCCCGCCAGTGCGGCAGCTGCGGTGCACCGGAGCGCTCGCTGCGGAGCACCGAGTACGCCGGGCGCGGCGCGGGCCGCTCGA
>JBGSXQ010000210.1:0-3679 GCA_041751315.1 Gaiellaceae bacterium
GCCGCAGCCGTCGATCGCGGTCGCCATCTCGTCGGCAGCGGTGTCCGTCGCCGCGGCAACCTCCGCAGCCATCGCCTGCTGGCACGGATGCGACGCGAGCCGGTACCCCTCGGTCGGCCAGCCGCGCTCGCGACACAGCAAGAGCATCGCCGCGTGCTTGCCCGAGCAGTTGTGCTCGATCCGCGTCGACTCGGGCCCGCATTCAAGATCGTCGTCGCTGGCCTTCGCCTTCGCGAGGAGGCTGCGAACCGGCGCGAGCTGATCGGCGCGGTGAAGATGCGACGCGCACGCGATCGCGACCTCGGCATCGTCGAGGTCGGGCCGCGCGCGAACGATCGGCAGCGCCTGGAACGGCTTCGCCGAGCTGCGGAAGAACGTGCCGTATGCAGGATCGCCGGCCGAGGCGACGACGCGTCCATCCGAGACTGCGGCCGCGTGCACGACATGCCGCGCCTCGATGGCGTTGCCGCGCACGAGCTCGACGAGAATCGGCTCCACGACGAGCCAGGCTATCCGCGCTTGCGAATGGTCGAGAGTTCCAATACGTTTGGAAATAGTGGACTACTCACTCGTCGACTACCCCGCAGACGAGACGCTGGTCGTCAGCGACCCGGAACAGCTCCGCGCGCTGGGCGGCGAGTTGCGCGGGCGCATCATCGGGCTCCTCCGCGAGCGTGCCTGGTCGAACCAGCAGCTCGCCCTGGAGCTCCAGCTGCCAAAGGGAACCGTTGCGCATCACGTGAAGGTCCTCGAGCGCGCGGGCCTCATCCGCGTCGTCCACGAGCGGAAGGTTCGTGCCGTCACCGAGAGGTTCTACGGACGTGTGGCTCGTCTCTTCCTCTTCCACTTCGAGGACCCCGAGGAGGCACGGGCCGCCGGTGCTGCCACTCTGCGCGATGCTGCGTTCCAGCTCGACCGCGCCGTTTCCGAGCGGACCGCGTGGGGCTTCGTGCTGTCGCGGTTGAGCCCGAAGGATCAGGCGCGCTTCGCCCGCCGGGCCGAGAAGCTGCTCGAGGATTTCCGCGCAGCCGATGCAGCGGGAGGCGACCCACATCGTCTGGCGATCGCCTACTGGGAGGCGAGCTCGCACGATGCGTAGCCTCTGGCCGAAGGGCGGGCTCTGGCGCCACGGCGACTTCCTGAAGCTGTGGGCAGGCGAGACGATCAGCATGTTCGGCTCGCAGGTCGACGATCTGGCGATCGGCTTCGTCGCGATCCTGGTCCTCGACGCGAGCGCGTTCGAGGTCGCCGTGCTCGGGACGCTCAACTTCCTCCCGTTCATCCTCCTCGCACTGCCTGCCGGTGTCTGGGTCGACCGGCTCCGACGGCGGCCGATTCTCATCGGCGGCGACTTCGCGCGCGCCGCGCTCCTCGCGACGATCCCGCTCGCCTACGCCTTCGACGCGCTCACGCTGTGGCACCTGTACGCCGTCGTCTTCCTCGTCGGCGCGTGCCAGGTGTTCTTCGACGTCGCCTACCAGTCGTACCTCCCGGCGCTCGTCGAGCGCGATCAGATCATCGACGGCAACTCGAAGCTCGAGGTAAGCCGCTCGGCCGCGCAGGTGACGGGGCCGGGCATTGCCGGCGCCCTGGTCGAGATCTTCACCGCACCGTACGCCGTGCTGGTCGACGCGCTCTCGTTCGTCGCATCCGGGCTCTTCCTCCTGCGCATTCGCAAGCCCGAGGAGAAGCCGGTCGTGGCGAAGGTCGACGGCCGCAAGCCGAGCATGTGGACGGAGCTGAAGGAGGGGCTCCGTTTCGTCACGAGCAACCCGAACCTCCGCGCCCAGGCCGGCTGCACGGCGACCTCGAATCTCTTCTCGAGCCTCGCCTTCTCGATCTTCCTCGTCTTCGCCGTGCGCGAGCTCGAGCTCTCGGCCGGCGTCATCGGGATCGTCTTCTCGGTCGGCGCCGCCGGCTCGCTGCTCGGAGCCTTCACCGCACAGCGCATCTCTCGCCGCTTCGGCATCGGACCGACCTCGATCGTGATGGCGGCAGTCTTCGGGCCGTCGTTCCTCCTCGTCGCGTTCACGCCGACCGGCAACTCCGCGATCCCATACCTGGTGGTCGCACAGCTCCTGTTCGGCTTCACGGTCGTCGTCTACAACATCGCCCAGGTGAGCTACCGGCAGGCCATCTGCCCGCCCCGACTCCAGGGCCGCATGAACTCGGTGATGCGCTTCATGGTGTGGGGAACCATCCCGATCGGCACGCTCGCCGGTGGCGCGCTCGCGACGTGGGTCGGCCTCCGCGAGACCATCGTCATCGGGGCGGTAGGCGGCGGCACGGCGTTCCTCTGGCTCCTCTTCTCTCCTCAGAGGCACCTACGCGAACTGCCTGAGCCGATCGACGACGACGCGGCGGTCGAGGAGGGCACGGCCGAAGCGCTACCGTCAGTGGGTGCCTGAGCTCCCCGAGGTGGAAGCGTGGGTCCGCGAGCTCGACCCGCTCGTCTCCCGCGCGCCGATCGAGAAGGCCGGGCCGGCGCACATTGCGACGCTGAAGACGTTCGACCCCCCGCTGTCGACGCTCGAGGGGCGACGCCTCGCAGGCGCACTTCGGCGCGGCAAGAACCTCCTCTTCCCGCTCGAGGGCGACGAGCTCGTCCTCCGCGTCCATCTCATGAGCGCCGGGCGGCTCCGCTTCCTCCCTGCCGGCGCGAAGGGCCCGAAGACACCGATGTTCCGCCTTCGGTTCGTCGGCGGTGGCGAGCTCGTCCTGACCGAGGCAGGGAAGAAGAAGCGGGCCGGCGTCTGGCTCGTGACCAAGGAGCAACTCGACGCAGACCTGTCGCATCTCGGGCCGGACGCGCTCGAGCTCGAGGCAGACGCCCTGAGCGAGATCCTCGGGCGAGAGCGACGCCAGCTCCATCCCCTCCTTCGCGACCAGCGAGCGATCGCCGGCATCGGGCGCGCGCACGCCAACGAGATCCTCCTGCGCGCACGCTTGTCCCCGTTCAAGGCGTCGACCGAGCTCTCGAGCGAGGAGATCGAGCGGCTCGCGACGGCCATCCACGACGATCTCTCACGCGCCCTCGACCGACGGGAGCAGGGCAAGGGTGATGCCGCCGTCTACGAGATCCACAACCGGCTCGGCGAGCCGTGCCCGCAATGCGGAACGCCGATCGCACGTGTCGACTTCGAGGAGCACACGATCTACTACTGCCCGGCGTGCCAGACGGGAGGACGGCTCCTCAAGGATCGCCGGCTGTCGCGCCTTCTGCGGTGAGATCTGGACAGGGCCACGTTGCTACGGTGGCCGCGTGGCCGACGTGAAGCTCGCGGAAGACCTCCAGGCATCGTCGCCGGAGATCGCCCTTGCCCTCTCGCGAGCGGGGGTCTCGGGCGTGCAGAAAGCGGTACGCATCCGCCGCGGCAACGCCGCGACGGTCATGGCAGCGGTCATCGACTGCACCGTCGACCTTGCCGCCGACCAGAAGGGCGTCCACATGTCGCGCTTCCCGGAGCTCTTCGAGGAGGCGATCGAGCTCGTCGTCGAGGAGGAGGCTCTTCTCGTCGAGGTGCTCGCCGAGCACATCGCGCGCCGCGTCGTCGAGCGACAGGGCGCGCTGCGCGCGGAGGTGTGGATCCGTGCCCAGTGGCCGATCCAGCGCAGGACGCCGGTGACCGGCCTCGCGACGCAGGAGATGGTGACCCTGTGCGGGATCGCCGCGGCGTCC
>JBGSXQ010000211.1:0-4693 GCA_041751315.1 Gaiellaceae bacterium
ACTCGCCGGTGTGCGGATCGCGGATGGCTCGGGGCTGTCACGCTTCGACCGGCTCACGGCCGAGGCGCTTGCTGCCCTCCTCCGGACTGCCTCGACGGACGCTTCGATTCGCGACGTCTTCCTGAGGTCCCTCGCGGTCGCCGGCGTGTCCGGGACGCTCGAGCGACGGCTCGACGTCCGCCCGACACGCGGACGGGTACTCGCAAAGACCGGGACGACGTCCCGCGCCTCCGCGCTCGCCGGCTTCGTGGGCGACCGCTATGCCTTCGCGATCCTGCAGAACGGCTTCCCGGTGCCGTACTGGACGGCTCGGGCTGCACAGGACCGCTTCGTGACCGCGTTGGCCCGTTCGCGATAGACGCGCCGAGCGGGTCGAGCTACGAGCCGAGCAGCGCGCCGAAGTCGGCCTCCGAGAGCACCGGCACGCCGAGCTTCTCGGCCTTCTGCGCCTTCGAGCCTGGGCTCTCGCCGACGATCACAGCGGTCGTCTTCCTCGAGACGGAGTCTCCGACCTTCGCACCAAGCTCCTCGAGCGCCGAGCGCGCCTCCTCGCGCGTCCAGCCCTCGAGCGTTCCCGTGATGACGTAGTGCAAGCCGGTGAGCCGGCCCTCTGGCGGGCGGTCGGTCTCGGCGAGCGCAAGCTGGAGACCGAGCGCGCGTAGCTCGCCCACGAGGGCGAGATTCTCCGGGTCGGCGAACCACTCCGCGATGAGCTCCGCACGCTCGGGCCCGATGCCCTCCACGTCCTCGAGCTGCTCGAGCGTGGCGGCAACGAGCGCCTCGACGGTGCGGAAATGGAGCGCGAGGCTGCGCGCGATGACCCACCCGACCTTCGGGATGTTGAGCCCGAAGAGGATGCGCGAGAAGGGCTGCTCCTTGGAGTGCTGGATGGAGGCCACCGCGCGCGCGGCAGAGATCTCCGCGTAGCCCTCGAGCTCCGCGAGCTGCACCACTGAGAGGCGATACAGGTCGGGGAGCGAGCGCACGATCCCCTCGTCCCACAGCTTCTTGATCGTGCTGGCCCCGACGTTCTCTATGTCCATCGCGGGGCCGACCCAGTGGTAGAGCGTCTCCAGGCCACGCGAAGGGCACGCGCGATTCGGGCAGCGATGCATCACCTCGCCCTCGGGCTTGACGATCTCGGTCTTGCAGAGCGGGCAGCGCTTCGGCATGCGCCACGGCTTGGTTCGAGGCTCGTGCTCGCCCGCGGGGCCGACGACCTGCGGAATGACGTCCCCGGCGCGCTGCACGACGACGAGGTCGCCCTCGCGGATGTCCTTGCGGCGGATGTCGTCCTCGTTGTGGAGGGTCGCGCTCGTCACGGTGACGCCGCCGACGTGAACGGGCTCGAGCTCCGCGAGCGGATTGAGGACGCCGGTGCGGCCGACCCTGACATGGATCTTCGTCAGTCGCGTGACTGCCGACGTCGGAGCCCATTTGAAGGCACGGGCGAATCGCGGCCTCCCGTGCAGCGAGCCGAGCCGGCGCTGCTGGTCGAACGAGTCGACCTTGATCACGATCCCGTCGATCTCGTACCCGAGCGTCGCACGGCGAGACTCCCACGCGATACACGCCTCCACGACCTCAGCGAGCGTCTCGACCCGGCGCGCGGCCGGGTTCGTGCGAAATCCCTGCTCACGCAGCCATTCGAGCGTCTTCCCCTGCGTCGCGAGCTCGTGGCCTTCGAGGACGCCGATCCCGTAGACGAAGATGGAAAGCGGTCTCTCGGCGGTGATCGCCGGGTTGAGCTGGCGCAACGAGCCGGCAGCCGCGTTGCGGGCGTTCGGAGCGGGCTTCTTGCCAGCCGCCAGCTGCGACTCGTTGAAACGCGCGAACCCGTCGAGCGGGAAGAAGATCTCCCCGCGCACCTCGACGCGAGTCGGCACGTCGTCCCCGAGCATCCGTAAAGGGATCGCGTCGACCGTTCGGATGTTCGCGGTCACGTCCTCCCCGCGCTCGCCGTCCCCGCGGGTCGCACCGCGGACGAGGACCCCGTCCTCGTACACGAGGGAGACAGCTGAACCGTCGATCTTCGGCTCGAGCACGTAGGCGACCGGCTCGTCCGTCCCGAGGCGCTTGCGGATGTCGGCGTGCCACTTCTCGAGCGCCTCGGGCGTGGTCACCTTCTCCAGCGAGCCCATCGGCGAGAGGTGCGCGACCTTCATGAACCCGGCTGCGGGCGGCGCGCCGACACGCTGCGTGGGCGAGTCGGGAGTGACGAGGGTCGGGTGCGCCTCCTCGAGGGCCTTCAACTCGTCGAAGAGCACGTCGTAAGCGCTGTCGTCGATCTCGGGGTCGTCGAGGACGTGGTAGCGGTAGTTGTGGTGCTCGAGCAGATGTCTCAGCTCCGCCGCGCGTGCAGCCGGCGTCGCCGCTCTAGATGACACGAAGAAGCTCCTCGGGCGTGCGCACGAACGCGTGGGGCTTCTCGGCCAAAAGGCGCTCGTCGGGATGAATCCCACCCCAACCGACAGCGACCGCGAAGACGCCGGCGGCCTTCGCCGCCTCGATGTCGAACGGCGAGTCGCCGACGTAGACAGCCTCGTCAGGGGTGCCCGAGAGCTTGTCGAGCGCGAGCAGGACGGGGTCGGGGTCGGGCTTGTGGCGCTCCGTGTCCTCGTGCGCGACCACGACGTCGAACACCTCGGCGAGTGCCGGGAAGCGGTCGAGCGCGAGCCCGACCGTGCGATGCCGCTTCGCCGTGACGATTCCGAGCTTGCGCCCTTCGGCCTTGAGCGGAGGCAGCACCGTGAGCAGCTCGTCGAACGCCTCGAGCGTCTCGTGGAGGCCGTCGTTGTGCTCCTTGTAGGCCTCCAGCAGCGCTTCGGCGCGCTCCGCGTCGATCGCGGTCATCTGCGCCACGATCCCCTGGCCTCCGATCGTCAGCCCGAGCTCGTCCGGTGGGATCTCGCGGCCGAGGACGCTGCGAACGGCGTGCTGCATCGACGCGAGGATGATCGGCCCCGAGTCGATCAGCGTGCCGTCGAGGTCGAAGAGCACGATGCGGAAGCGCACGCTGTCGGCCACCTGGCGATCGTAGCCAGCGTCAGTAGTCGACCTGCTCGAGGTAGAGGCCATGCGCCGGTGCGGTGAGACCAGCATCCTCCCGCGGTTTGCCCTCGAGAAGCGACGCTATGTGCGACGGCGCCTCGGGGCCGGCCTCGAGCATCGTTCCGACCAGGGTCCTGACCATGTGCCGAAGGAAGCTGTCCGCCGTGATCGCGAACTCGAGGCGATCACCTGCGCGCCCCCATGCGGCCGCGAGGACGTTTCGCCGAAAGAGCTTGTGCCGGGTCTCGGTGGGCGTGAACGCGCGGAAGTCGTGCTCACCGTGGAGGAGCCTGGCGACCGCTGCCAAAGCATCGAGCTCGATCGGTCGTGGCCACAGGAGCGCACGCCGTGCATCGAGAGCCGAGCGCTTGGTGGCGATCCTGTAGCGGTACGAGCGCGAGCGTGCCGAGAAGCGAGCGTGGAAGTCGTCCGCTGTCTCCTCCGCGACGAGCACCGCCACGTCGTGGGGAAGCGCGACATTGAGCGCCTCGGCAGCGTGCGCCACGGGAGGCCCGCCCTCGACCTTCACGCTCGCCACCTGTCCCGTCGCGTGCACGCCGGTGTCCGTGCGGCCGGCGACCGCGAGCGCCTCCCACCTGGGAAACACCGCATCGAGCGACTCGCGAAGCGCACCCTCGACCGTGCGCAAACCCGGCTGGCGCGCCCAGCCGCGGAAGCCGGTTCCGTCGTACTCGAGTGTCAGCTTGAGGTTCACGCGTGACATCATGGCGGCAGCGTGTCGACGGTTCAGCGCTACGACCTGTACAGCCACGACTTCCGTGTCTCGACTCACGAGACGTACGCCCGGATGCGCGAGGAGACGCCCGTGCATCTCCAGCCGGGCCTCGACGGCGTGACACCGATCTGGTTCGTCACGCGCTACGACGACGTCGTCGCGTTGCTCACCGACAACGCGCGTTTCGTGCTCGACCCAGCGCTCGTCTTGTCAGCCGAAGAGCTCAGCGAGCGGCGCTCAGCGAGTGCCCTCCACGAGCCTGACGAGCGCGTGAACACCAACCTACTTGCATGCGACGGCGAGGATCACCGCCGCCTGCGACGCCTGGTGGCGAAGGCGTTCACGCCGCGCATGGTCGAAGAGCTCCGTGCGCGGATCCAGCAGATCGCCGACGAGCTGATCGACCGCGTCGTGGATCAGGGCCGAATGGAGCTCGTGGACGACTTCTCCTTCCCGCTCCCGATCACCGTCATCGCCGAGCTGCTCGGCATCCCGGCGGCGGATCAGGCTCGCTTCCGCGAATGGTCGAACACCTTCGTCATGCCCGCGCTCACGCCCGAGCTACAGGAGCAGGCGCTGCGGCACACGGACGAGTTCATCGCCTATCTCGACGACCTCTTCGCGCGTCGCCGCGCCGATCCCACGGACGACCTCGTGAGTGCGCTCGTGCGGGCCGAGGAAGAGGGTGACTCGCTGTCCGAGAACGAGCTCTACAGCATGGTCGTGCTCCTCATCGTCGCCGGCCACGAGACCACGGTGAGCTTCATCACCAATGCCGTGCATGCGCTTCTCTCCCACCCCGATCAGCTCGCAGCGCTGCGCGCCGATCCGGCGCTGACGCCCGCAGCGCTCGACGAGCTGCTCCGCTTCGACAGCCCCGTCGAGCGCACGATCGCGCGCTGGGCC
>JBGSXQ010000212.1:0-1747 GCA_041751315.1 Gaiellaceae bacterium
CGAGCGCCAGCGGTGAGACCGCGAGGAGCGCGAGGATCCCGCGCCGTGCGCGACGAGAACGGCCGAGGCGATCCAACGACGCAGCGGTGAGCAGCACGCCGGCTGCGCCGAACGCCGCCATGAGCGCGGCGAATGCCCAGAAGTACGGCTCCTCGCGGTTCGTCACGAGCGCGGGAGCGAAGAAGAGCGGCAGCGCGCCCGGCGGATACTCGAAATCGAAGTCGCGATACGGCAGGAATCCTGCCTCCATCGCCTCCGCGTACCCGAAGTAGCGCCCCGTGTCGACGATCTGCTCTCCGCTGCCGCGGACGCCTCCCGTCACCGCGAGCGCGACCGCGAGGAAGAGTGCGGCCGCGACAATGGCGTCGAAGGGGGGCCGCATCGGGCGAGTCTGACGGCCGCGAGCGACGGCGAACCCTTACGGGTCGCTTACGGCGGTGGCGTGCCGCCGCGACGGCTGATAAAGAATCGCCGCATGGCGAGGGTACGTCTACTCGCGCGCGACGACGCGCCGCTCACCGTCCGGCATCTCTTTCCGGAGGACGGCCGCGTCTCGTCACTTCGCCGCTCGCTCGCGAACGCCCCTGATCTGCTCGAGGTCTTCATGCCGTTCCTCGAGCATGTCTGCGGGCCCACGTCGATCGACCTCGCGACGAAGGAGCTCGTGACGGTTCGGGTCTCCCAGCTCAACGCCTGCCGGTACTGCCTCGCGGCGCACCGGCCGGTCGCACTCGCTGCAGGAGTGTCCGAGGCCGAGCTCGCGGCGATCTGCGACGAGGGCCCGCTCACCGCGCTCGACGAGCGCGACAGGACGCTCGTGGAGTGGGTCGACCGCTACATGCTCGATCCCGCGGGAGTGGACGACCAGCTCGTCGCCCGGGTGCTCGACCATTTCCGCGACGACCAGCTCATCGAGCTCGCGTTCGTCGCTGGGATCACGCAACTCCTCAACCACTACTGCACGGCGTTCGCGATCCCGCCCGAGGACGCATGACCGGCTTCGCGACCGCGGTCGAGGAAGGGCGCTGCGGCGAGCGCCTGTGGCTGTACGCGACCTACCACTGCAACCTCGCGTGCGTCTACTGCCTCACCGAGTCGCATCCCGGCATCCGGCGCCGCAGGCAGCTCACGTCCGAGACCATGGTTGCGCTCGCCCGCGAGGCCCGCGACCTCGGATTCGGCTCGCTCGGCGTGACGGGCGGTGAGCTCTTCATGCTCCCGGACGCAGCGGAGACGCTCGCCGAGCTCGGGTCGATCCTGCCGACGGTTGCGCTGACGAACGGGACGCTGTTCACCGACCGGTTCCTGCCGCGACTCGAGCCGCTTGCCGACCTCGACGTCGCGCTGCAGATCTCCCTCGACTCGCCCGACCCGGTGCGCAACGACACGATGCGTGGGCCCGAGAACTTCGCGAAGGTCGCCGAGGCGATCCCGAAGCTCGTGGAGCGCGGCATCGCGGTGCGGATCGCGACGACGGTGGCCGAGCAGTCCGAAGAAGAGCTCACGAGCCTCTGCGAGCTCCATCGCACGTGGGGGATCACGGACGACGACCACATCGTCCGCGGCATCGTGAAGCGCGGCCGCGCCGAGCTCGAGAACATGGGCAGCGAGCCCGGCCCGACGGACATCCTTCCCGAGCTCACCATCACTGCGGACGGCGCCTTCCTGCACGCGTTCGCGCCCACGGTGCGCAACGGCGTCACCGACGTCGACCTGCTCGTGTCGCGGCAGACGCAGCCGCTCGCAT
>JBGSXQ010000213.1:0-2922 GCA_041751315.1 Gaiellaceae bacterium
AGTACGAGCGCGAGCGCGGCGTATCGCACGCGCTGCAGCTGAGCCTCCTCGGCTCGGAGCCGTCAGGCCTCAGAGGCGCGGTGCTCTCGACCGCCTACCTGCCTGGAACATCGACACTCGAGGTGGGAGGCGACTGGTACGACGCGTTCGAGCTCCCGAATGGCGCGCTCGCTCTCGTCGTCGGGGATGTCGTGGGTCATGGGCTGGAGGCGGCGATGGCCATGGGGCAGCTGCGCGGTGCGGTGCGCGCCCTCGCCCCGATGGGGAGCCCGTCAGAGGTCCTCGAGAACCTCGACGTGTTCGTCGCGTCCGTTCCGGAGGCAGGCATGACGACGCTCGCGTACGCAGTGCTCGATCCACTGAACGGGAGGTTCGTCTACGCGTGCGCCGGGCACCCGCCACCGCTCGTCGTCTCGCAGAGCGGATCGACGAGGTTTCTGTGGGACGGCCGGTCGGCTCCGCTCGGCTCCGCTGTCGATCCCGGCCGCATAGAGGCCGACGAGCTTCTCGCACCCGATGAGATCCTCCTGCTCTACACGGACGGCCTGGTGGAACGCCGCGACCAGGGCTTCGACGAGATGCTCGCCCGGCTGCTGGACGCCGGCGCGTCCGCGAACGGGCCGACCCCCTCGACACTCGTCGACCGAATCCTCGCCACGATGCTCGACGGCGGCTCGCAGGCGGACGATGTCTGTCTGCTCGCTCTGAGTCGAGTCCCTGACCGCTTCACCGTGAGCTTCCCGGCTGCGCCGATCGAGGTCGCGGCGCTACGGCACGCTCTCGAGGACTGGCTCGTCGATCGAGGCATCGAGGAAGACGCGCGACGCGATCTCGTGCTCGCCGTGTCCGAGGCTGCCGCCAATGCCGCCGAGCACGCGTACGGATTCGACGGCCGGGGCCAGGTCGACGTGGATGTGCAGGCGGACGGCGACTCGCTACGCGCGACGATCTCGGATCGAGGTGAGTGGCGCGATCCGCGCCGCACGTCGGATCGAGGCCGCGGCACGACGATAATGCACGCGTTGATGCAGGACGTGACCATAGACGCCGGCGCATCGGGCACCATCGTTCGGATGCGCTTGCGGGCTCCGGCGAGCATGGCGACGTGAAGCAACCGACGCCACTCGAGATCGAGCACGAGACGCGCGGCGACGTCGACCTCGTCCGCCTGCGCGGAGAGCTCGACCTGACGAACGCGACGGCCCTCCACGACGGCGTGAGCGCTACGTCGAGCAGGAGCGTCGTCGTCGATCTCACGGGCGTCGTCTTCGTGGACAGCGCCGGGATTCGCGCGATCGACTCCGAAGTCAAGCGGCTGCGGGCGTCAGAGCGCTTGCTCCTGATCGTCGCGCCGCCCGACAGTCGCGCAGGGTGGACCTTCCGGGTCGCCGGATTCTCGACCGACTTCGTCCACGAGTCGGTTGCGGCTGCGACGCGCGCAACACAGGGGTAGCCCGCTTCTCAGTGCGAGGTCGGCGCTGGTTGCAGAATCTCCTCGAGCACTGCGCGGAAGTCGAGCATCGCCTTGCGAAGATTCTCCGTGCTCTCCGGACCGTCGACGTTGTCGAGCATCGCGTGACCGTGGCGGTAGCGATCCACGATGTCAGGGTGATCGACCGAGACGAGAGCTGCGACGAGCTCGTGGTCGTCAGCGGGGTACCCACGTTCTTCCAGAGCCCTGACCACCAGACGATCGGCAGTTCGCGCCGCCTCGCGCGGATCACTCACGAAACGTGTCTCGGCATGCCGCCACTCCTCGAGGTACCGGTCGCGTGCCGCTCGGGGGAGCGGCTTGACATCGAGCCGGTCGCGCTCCTCCTCGATCTCCGCCAGGTGACGCTCGCCCGCTCCGGTTCCCGCATCGGAGACGGCTCGGTGGTACTCGGCGGGACCGAACCGCTCTTTCAGATGCGACCGCCGACCGCGGATGCGCATCCACGCGACCGCCAGAAGGACGGCTACGAGCGCCACTCCCCCGATGACGATCCATTCCCAGGTCTCCATCACGTCTTCCCTCCCTCCGTTCTTAGAACAGTTCCCCTGCTGATGACTGGGAAAACATGCGGATTCGTAAGCCTTAGGTAAGGGTGTTCGTAACCGTTGTCTGACGAGCGCGCTTTCGGGGTACTGAGCAGAGGCGTTCTAAGGAGTCGATCTACGGAAGGGAGTTACCTCGATGGATAGAAGTCAAACACACTTCTCGCGCTCGTACGTCGCAATTCTCTGCGCGGGAGCAATGCTGGCGTTGCTCGGCACACTCTTCGCGGCATCCGCTGCAGAGAGCTCGCCGGCGGCGCCGACGGTCGCACCGACGAACACGGGCGAGCCCCGCGTCACGGGTACGACACGCGTTGGGCAGGTACTTCGCACAACGCGCGGCTCGTGGACCGGAACGGAGCCGATCAGCTACGCATACCGCTGGTTCCGTTGCGAGGGCCGCGGTGCGGCAGACGCGTCCGACTGTCGGCGTATCGCGAACGCGACCAACGCCTCGTACGTCTTGCGAGAGGCCGACGCTGGCTTCCGGATCCGCTCGCAGGTCGTGGCGACCAATAGCGACGGCACCGCGCGGGCGACGTCCAACCCGACGAACATCGTCACCTCGGCGCGGCCGACGAACACGACCGAGCCATCCATCACCGGCACCGCCGCAGTCGGGAGCACGCTCCAGGCGAATCGCGGGCAGTGGGCCGGCGACCAGCCGATCACGTACTCCTACATCTGGCTGCGCTGCAGCGCCGCAGGCGACAACTGCAGCGAGATCCAGGGTGCCAACGACACCGCGTACGAGGTTCGTGACAGCGATCGGAACCGGAGGCTCCGCGTTCGGGTGACCGCGAGGAACGATCGCGGCCAGAACTCCGCGCTCTCGAACCCGACCGGCGTCGTTCCGGGCAACCAGCCTCCGCCCCCTCCGGCTCC
>JBGSXQ010000214.1:0-9725 GCA_041751315.1 Gaiellaceae bacterium
TGCAAACTGACGGCGCTCGTCGCCTCCGCGAGCGCCTCGGCGCCGACGAGCCTCGGCGCAACGCGCAGGTAGCGCGCGAAGGGCGAACGTGTGCCAGGGACCTCGACTTCCTCCACGTCCCGCTCCGGCGGCGGCTCCGGAGGTGCCGTCGCGATAAGACGCTGGCGAACCGCGTCCGGGAGCTCGTAGATGCGGAATCCGGGCACGTTCCCGCCCCAGTACGCGTCGAACTTCGTGCTCCACTCGTCGAAGTGTCTGCCGTCGGCCCACGACGTGAACACACTGATCGCTTCGAAGTTGCGCATCCACCCGCTCGCGGACTCGTTGGCAGAGCCCTGAAACGCGACCGCGTCACCCGCGGGGTCGCGGATCACGCCGACTTTGAGGTGGAAGTAGGGATCGTTGTCACCGCCCACGAGCGGCGTCCCGTCAGAGGCGACCGCGATCGCGACCTTGACCTCAAGCCGCCCCTCCTTCACGAGCCATGCAAGCACCTCGAGCCGCCGTCGCGCGATCTCGTCCTCGGGCACGAGCTCCGACGCGAGTCGCTCCGCGAAGGCCGCCGGCAACTCGACTGCGCCGGTCAGCGCCTCCTGGTCGTTGGGCTCAATCTCGGCGCCGACGAGCAGCCGCATCGTCCCACCGCCCCGGATGAATCGTGCGACGCCCTTGGCCGCGACCGAGAGCGACGACGAGCGGAAGTACCCTACGGACCGGTCGTAGGTCGCCGCGCGCGAGAGCGTCGGGACATAGAAGGAGTGAAGCGCATCATCGCCGGTGTCGTAGCCGGCGCGGAGATCGAGGTCGCGGAGACCCGAGGGCGCGCTTTCGTCCTCGCTCACGCCGTCTCGAGGACGAGCTGCTCCGCCGGCGGCGTCGGCTCAGCAGGCGGCTCGATCGACGGGAAGAGCGTCTGTCGGATCCCCTCCAGCGCTGTCGCCTCCGCTCGGAAGAATGAGCCGTCGGCCTTCTTGGTGCGAGGAACGGCATGGACGGCTGCCTGCACGAGCGCCTCGAAGCGCTGGTTGTCGCGCCGACCAGTGCGTTCGAGGAAAACGCGCGCCGCCGAGAGGCCTTCCTCCTCGTACACGAGCATCAGCGCGTGGAGTGCGTCAACCTCGACCGCAAACGACGCGCCGTCGGGGTCAAGCACTCCGGCCGTACGCCGCTGCGCTGGCGTCTGCAAGGTGACGGTGCCGCTCGAGGACTTGACGAGCTTCTTCGCCGCGAGGTCTTCAACGTCGAGGTGCAGGGCGAGCGACAGCTTGCGCGCCTCGTCGAACGGGAACTCGGCCGCCTGGAAGTCGTTCCAGGCAAGCAACCACCAGTCCGTCGCCCGGTCAAAGTCGACGTCGCGACCCCCCAGCAATCCGCGCTTCTTCAACGTCGCGACCTTCTCCCGCGCGAGGTCGAGCGCGATGTCGGGTCGCAGCACCTCGGGACTTCCCTCGGCGTCGAGCTCGCCGGTGTAGACCGGCCAACGCTGCGAGAGCACCGAGAGCACTGGCCCGTACGTCGCGAGCGTGAGGTCGACTCCGACGATGCCCTGCTCGGCGAACTGTGTGGCGGCTTCCTCCGCCGCGCGCTCGACTTCGCCCCGAATCTCCGACCAGTACGCGGGCTCCGTCGAGGATCGCTTCCGGCACGTGAGGAGGATCGTCGACGCGGCGGCATTCTTCTTTGCCTGGTGCAGCGAGCTTTCTGGCTCTGTGTGGACGGGCCATGACGAATGGATTGCAAATCCTGCCTCCAGCAACGCCTGACCAAGGGTGTCCCAGGCGTCAACTCGTTTGTGCGTGAACATCACGGTCATTACACCGTCGTGCTTCAGCACTCTGTGCGCTTCGCTGAATGAGCGGGTCAGCAGCGTCTCGTAGTGACGGTCGGCGAGCTCCGCCGCCGTAACTGTTCCCTCTCTTCGCTTTCCGCGGCCCGAGTGCGTCGCGAGGTCCTTGAAGAGCGCCGGATTCGCAACCGCCTCGGCCTCCTTGTCAGAGAGCCGCTGCGTTGTCAACTCAGGCCAGGCGTCATGCAGCGAGCGCTTCAGCCAGACGTAGAAGTAATCAGAGCACTCCCCGTACATCACGTTGTCGTAGTACGGCGGATCCGTGACGACTACATCGACTGATCCCTCCTCGAGCGGGAGGTCGGTCGCCGATCCCAGCACGATCCGAGCATTCGCATGACGCTCGCCTTCGATGAGCGATGCGGGGCGACGAGCGAGGTTCGCCGTATCCGTATAGGTCTTTGTGATCTGACGCACTACCCATGGCAAGAGCGAGTGCGCGCCGTCGAACTCTGCGAATCTCCAGCTGAACGCAAAGTTGTGCTTGGTAAACGTGTGCGCGACCACGAGTCGCGCCGAATGCCAGTCGGCTTGTCGGCTGTTGTAGTCGACCGCTTTGTCGAGCGCGAGCGCAAGGTATAAGCCGAGCGCGCGCAAGGACTGGTCACTGAGGCTGTCTGAGGCGGCGCCGAGTGTGCCTTTGAGCTCCTCCAACGCTGTGACGTGAGTAAGCAACTGTCGTGAGCTGAAGAAGTCTGCCCACCGATAAATGCCGTACATGCGATGTCCGCGGTCGTAGTTCGACACAGCATCGATCTCTTCGATAGGAACATCGCCATTGATCTCCCAGCCCGGCATGCACCGGTTGAGTTCTTCCTCGGCCGCTGCTAGCCCGCTGAGATCGGCCTCAACAGGTGCCCGGAACTGACGTCCAGTCTTGCCAGACTCAGTTGTCGCGACTGCAAGGAGTAGCTGCCCGATCCGACCTGCGCGCGCTTGGTCTCGGATGTAATCACCACCGAACGTTTCGTCCGTCCACACGCTCACGCCGGTCTTGTTCTTGTATGTCGACCTGCTGCCAAATTCGCTAGCTTCGGCGCCGCTTACAATCGACGTCCCTATCGTTGCTGCGTCAAGATCGACATGAAGGCGAATCGCCGCCTCCGAGTCGTTTCCGCGCGATAGCCAGAGATCCGGCGCGAGAGGGGTCGGCAAACCTGTCGTTGGGCACGGAACCGTATGCGCCCAGATATACGCAACGATCCCCTCGCGCCCGTTGGTGCGTGGAAAGAACCGATCAAGTCTCTCCTCGACTCGCTTCGCCCAGCGCCCGCCCCACAACCGGAGCGTCTCGGCGAACTCCGGCCCAAGCTGCGCAGGCAGAGCAACTGTCCCCTCGAGGATCGCAGCGGCGACAGGATTAAGCTCGTTCGCGACGGTGTCGCACCCATAGCGTGCGGCTTCGAAGGGGAGCGAGCCGCCACCTGCAAACGGATCGACGACGACCGGCGGCTCGGCGACTGCTGCGCGGAGAGCTGCTAGCTCGTGCACGCGCAGGATGGTCTTTTCGTCGGGCGAGTGCGTAAATGCGCGTTGGTAACCGTAGCCGTTTCCTTTGAGCTTGACTCCCAACTCGTTCGCCGCCTTGATGCGCGCTCTCCCGGCGACGGGGTCGCCGAGGATCCCGAGGGCGCGTACGAACCAGTCGTGGTAAGCGTCCTCGTCACCGAACTCGGCCTTGAGCGCCGAAAGAATCTTCGCAGCACGGCTATCGACTTCGGCTTCCGCGTCGCTCGGCCAGGCCGGAACCAGCGACGCGACCACCGCTGCACGGCTCGCCGCGAGCGGACGGCGCGCCCACCACACATGGAGCGCGAAGAGAGACGGAAGCGCAGTAAACGTCGCCCGCTCGCGCAGACTTTCGGCGCCGACAGTCGCGGCCGGGAACCACTGCTCGATCAGCGAGCGACTCATCTACGCGCGCCCGTCAGCAGGATCCGCAAGGCACGCAGCCCTCCGGGCCGCTGCGCCTTGGCGTGCCAGTAGCTCGCCTCCTCGCGACTCATCTTCGCGATCTGGTCGGCGATCGAGACCGCGCGATCCGTCCGGCGTAGCGGCGCGACGGCGCGAACAAGAAGCTCGGCCTGGGTGCCCGCGACTTGGTCGAGTGCAATCGGCTCGGGAGAGGTCCATGAGCGCCCGCTCACCCTCCGCTCGCGTAGAAGCTCGCGCAGGGCCGAAGCCGCATCAACCGCTCGCGACGAGCGGACTGTGACAGCGCGTGTGGCGCCTTCGAGGTCGGTCGCCTCGACGGTAAACGAGACGATCTGCCCGTCGCCGTTCCGGGCGATAGTGCAGGCGTAGCTCTCACGCCGCGCCATCGGGAGCCTCCGTCGTGATCGTCACGGTGCATTTCGAGGGGCCGGTGTCCGCCGCGCGGCTCTGGATGTGGTCGGCATCCTCGCCATCCAACGCAACCGCTGGGTCGAACGCGCCGCCGAGCGTCGCGTCGACGACCGATTCTCGGCTTCCGATCGCCTGTCTCACGCCATCGCGCAGGTGTGCGTAATCCGAGGGCTGTCCGCCGAACTCGACAACGAGCCGCTCTCCTTGGCCGAGGCCCGCCTCCAGCTTGATGTCATAGCGAAGCGTCACGCCCGTGTCGCTCGTCGGCACGACCGATAGGAGCTTCTGCAGCTCTACGGGGCCTCCCGCGCCCATGTGTCCGATGCGGACATCGAGGCGTTCGATCGCTTTGCGGCCGGCGTCGAGCGCAGCCTGCCGCGCGGTCGCGAACGCCGTCGCCGCGTTGCCCTCGCCGGTGAAGGTGCGTGCGAGATCCCTCGTCTTTGGCTCTTCATCGCGCGTCTCGGCGCCGTCCGGGCAAGGGCCAGGCCCGTGGACCTTCCCGCAGATTGGACACGGCTCGTCGGTGATCGTCGCCGAGCCCACGGGGTAGACGAAGGTGTCGTCGGCGAGCCGGACGGAGACGTCGGGGCGCGCCTTCGTTCCCCAGCGATCCGTCAAGGCATCGTGATACTCCCAAACCTCGTTGCGCACGCCGGCCGCGACGAGCTCGCGCAGCTTGTCCTTGTCGAGCACGAGCTTGAGGTCGGTTCGCCGCGCGAAGACCTCCGCAAAACCGGACGTCGGGAACGCGCTTTCGAGCTGTGCGCCGAGCTTCTGCTTGATGAACCCGGGGTCGAGTGCCTTGTCCCCGGTCGCAAGCGTTTTCTCCATGGCGGCAAGTCGATCGAGTATGGCCTCGGTCTGGTTGCGCTTCACGCTCGCCCGCGTGACGCTGTCAAGCTCGATCGGTTCGAGCCCTTCAGCCTGGGGCACGAAGAGCAGATTGACGTGGTTGCAGACGGCGATCCGCGCCTCGAGCTCAGACTCCTTCGCCATGTCGTTGAGTTGCGCCCGCTTCTCCGGAGAGAGCGACGCGAGCGCGTCGGAGTTGTCGGCGAGCGCCGTCAAAGCGAGTTGACGACGCACGGCGTCGAGCATCGAGATGTGCCCGTCTCCGGTCGGCGCCAGCACCACAAGGCGGTTGCGAAACTCGCGGATCCCGCCCGCGGGGGTTCGCTCCCATAGGTCGAGCGCGCGGGGCGGGACGCCGTCGGCGACGTCGACGCCGTTTGTCTCCGGAAAGTCGTCCCAATGGAGGATCACGAGTTGGGCCTCGTCTGAGCGATCGGGCACCTTCGCGTCCTCCCAGGCGCGCCGGACCTTGAAGGCGCCGTCGCGGAACTGCTCCGAGAGAACCTGCGTCGCGCGCACCTTCGTCTTCTGCGTCGTGATCTCGCGCGTAGCCTCCTCGATCATCTTGTTCAGGCTCCGCTCCGTCGAGAAGCGGTATCCACGCGCGTCAACGTGCAGGTACCACGCGCTCGACTCGAGGCCGTCGAGCGCTTTCTGTGCGACGCTCGGGTCGTCGCCGGGCGCGAGCACCGAGCCGATCAGCTCACCGGCCGTCGTGCTCGGAACCTCGGTCGTCAGGGAGAAGAGGTAGGCGGCAGTGGCCAGCCGCCGGGCATACCGAGCACCCATCTGCGTGTCGATCAGCTCGGCGTGCGACGGATCGCCTCCGCCGCTTGAGACGATGTCGGCGCGAATGACCGGCTCGAATGCGCCTCGGTCGAGACGGCTCGAAAGGTCTTCCACAGTGTCGATGTCGCCGAGGTCGACCTGGTCGAGCTTGATCAGGTCGACACCGTCCTGCTTCTCCTCCCAGACGCTCCGGACCGTGCGCGCGAGCAACCGCAGCGCCCCGCGCGTCCGCTGAAAGTTCGGGATTGTCGACAGGCGCTTGTCGAGCACACGGATCAGCGTCGGATGAAACGGATAGGACTCAGCGACCTCACCCGCCCAGCGCGGGTCTTCCATCGCCTCGGGTACGTCAACACCGCGCGCTTCGGCGTCGAGCGCCGCCTGTGCGTACGCCTGGCCGAGCTCGGCTGCTCCGGTGCGATCCACTGACTCGAATAGGCGGCGCGCGAGGATCTTGGGGAGATCCGCCTCCTCGGACGGGCGGAGAACGTGCTCGCGGCGCGCCATGAGCTGTCGCGCTTCCGCGATCGCATCGAGAGCCTCTTGTGTGGAGTCGCCGAAAGCCTCCGTCGTCTCCGTCGTTGTGATCACAAGGCTCGCCCGAGGGTGCGCGTCCACCGCCTCCATCAGCGCCATCAGAAACGCGACCGTTTGGCGGGCGAGCGTCGTGCCGCCGACGGTCTTACCACCCGCGGTCGTGAGGTAGCGCGCGAGCTCGTCGATTAGGACGAGGCGCGGAGCACCGCCGAGCACGTCCTTGATCGCGCTCGAGCCGGGAGCGGTGAGGCTCTCATCCGCTTCGCGAACAAACGAATACGTGTCCGTTCCACCGAGCTGGAGCGCGAGGAATCCCCACAGTGTCTGCGCCTCGACGCCGTCGATCTCGGGGAATGACGTCGCACCCGCGCTCGTACCCACGAACACCGCTGGCCGCTCGATTGGCTCGGCAGGGTAGTTCGCCGGCGTCATGAACTCCTCGATGCGGTCCGCTGGCAGGTGGCCTCGCGCAGCGTGATACAGCGCGATCAGGTTGTGGGTCTTGCCTCCACCCAGGTTCGTCTCGAGGCGGATCACCGATGCGGCGTCGGGTCTTCCTCCTCCGATGCGGCCAAGCGCCTCGTCTAGGAGCGCTCGCAGTCCGGCCGACGGGTGCGTGCCGGCGAAGAACGTCGCGGGGTCGCCGTAGACAGCGGGCGCCTTGCCATTCACGACCTCGTCGAGGCTGGCCGCGAAGATTGCGTCGGCGAGGGTTCCTTCGAGGACGTCCTCGCGCGGAGTTGCGATGTCGAAGAGCGAGCTAGGCATGGGTCACGATCCTAGATCCGATCACGGCTTCACAGATGAAGGCCGATGTGATCAACGATGAACCGTCCGTTGTCACTGTCAATCGCGAAGTAGATCCGGCCACAACGAGCTGGATCCTTGTAGTCATCGACCTTGACGTGTGGCTCCACAGAATAGGTCCCACCGTCGTACGCGAGGTCGTAACGCAGCCCGCGGTTGAAGAGCGAGATCTCGATGCCGTAGTTGCTGAGCATCCAGGTCTTCAGCCCCTCTCCGACATCGCGGCCGGCCGCAGACCATGCTTCCGCAGCTTCGGCGAGGCGCTCGACGTGCCACCACATGCGCCCAGGATTTGGATACGGAGACGGATCGCACATACCCCTCGCCCTCGGCGTGATGACGAACGCGCCGGTCTCAAGCGCAGGCAGGTATTCGGAGAACTCTGACCACGAGGACGGTTCGAATGGCGACTCTCCCTCATCGAGTGCCGGCTCTCCTTCCGGCTCGGCGGCTGTCGCTGCGGCGATCGCGGCGTAATTCGCCCGGTGCGTCTCCAGCTCACCTGCGAGACGCTCTATCTCCGCCTCGAGCTCCCCGTTGCTCCGTAGGAGACTCTTGTTCTCGTCCTCGAGATACTCCAGGAGCTCATCAGCCGAGCGACCTGACTCGCGCAAGTCTTCGTAGTGACGCTGCAGAGCCGCGTCCCGAAGTCGACGAGCGCTGGGGTCGAGCGGGACGGCATGAACGGAGATTCGAGAGAGCAGCTCGAACAGCGAGCGTTGAAGCGGCTGGGGTGAATCAGAAAGCCAGCGTGCAGTCCAGAACCGGTGTCGAAGGTCGTCTGTCGGTTGACCGAATCCCGGCCAATAAATCCGCGCGCCTCCGCTCGGAACGCGGTACTCGGCGCCGACGATCTCGCGAAAGCGCGTCCAGGCCAGGTGTCCGCCCAGCTGCACAACGTGCGCCAGCCCTGCGACCTCGTCCGCCACGCGGATGGGATCGAACACAGGTCGCACGGTGCCGAAAGGAGCGAGCACGACAACGGGCAGCACCCTCCCGGACGCCTTGAGAATCGACTCTACGAAGTCCTCGATCGCCGAGACATGGACTGACGGGCAGGTGGCTGTGAGGTCCAACTCGCCAGCAGTGCAGGAGAACCCGGAGAGAAGGCCAGGAACGACGCCAGGTCTTCGGAGCCGGCCGATCGTCGCGGGTACGAGTCTGAGCTCCGCCGCGTGACGAGTGATGCGAGCCGTGAACCGAATCCTGTCGGTGTAGGTGACATCGATCGCAGTCCGCCAGAAGCGTTCTGGAACGTCGGGGTCCGGATGGCGAAGAGTGACCTCCAGAGCGGTGTCCGGCTGATCTGGCACCGAGTGACGTGCCCACGACAGTTCGTAGCCATCCACAAGAGGAGCCACGCCACTGGCGACAAGCTCTGGCGGATCGCCTGCTCCGCGCCAGGCCCAGCGAGCGATCTCCTCGGCGACCGCTTGGAAGGTCGCCTCGGGCTCCGCAGACGTGATAGCGAACGAGGTGGCGTAAAGATCCTGCACTCAGGCCCGGCCTTGATCCGCGTCGTCCGAGGGCGACGAGGGGCGATCGACGAGCCCGAAGCTGTAGAGGCGCCAGTGAGCGGCGAGGGGAGAGACTCCGAAATGCGACGCAACGAAGTCGACCTGTGGTGTCGACGACCACGCACTTCGTACGGCCTGCCCGGGCATCAGAAGCTCGGCTGCGAAGACGTTCGCCTCGCGCTCGAGGACGCGGTCGGCGTCCTGCGATAGGTCAGCTGCGCGACAGTAGCTCGGCGACAGCTCGGTACCAGCCGGTGCGCCTAGGACGTGACAAATCCAGTGACCGATCTCGTGGGCGATTGTGTAGCGATGACGGCGGATCGGTGTACCGTCGTGCGTTGCCTCCAGTGCGTTCAGGAGGATCCGTCGCTCAGCCGGGAGCAACGTCCCCGACAGCTCGCCAAGCTCGCTCGACTGCTCGATGCGCAGGCCAAGGAGGTCCGCGGAAATCGACTCCACAGGCACAGGGATCTCTGGCCCGCCGAACGCAGCCATGTAGCGCCGACGGAGCGCATGGGCGCGCGGGTCCGCGTAGCGGTTGGGATGGGTCGCGACTTCTGACGCCATCGGGGCGGGCACTCTATCCGTGGGTTCCGAAGAGTCGGTCGACCTCATCCGGCGCGCGAGAGGGGCGCCCGGTCTGTGCGGCCTCAGATGCCTTTGCTGCCGGAGCAGCGAACGCCCGGTGGTACGCGAGCGCCGCTGGAGAGGCGCCCCGCATGGACGAGAGCTTGCGCGCATCGAGAGCGAGTAGCTTCCGCAGCGCCTCCCAGACTCGGTCATCGACAAACGCGGCGTCCAGCTGGCCACGCTCGAGGTCCGAATAGGCCTCCTCTACCCGCTGGCCCAGAGGTTCGCCGAGCCCGAGTGCGTCGCGGAGGCGGTCGGAAAACTCGCGCACCTTGAGCCCGCGTCGCGCGCGTGCGGCGACGAGCGGGGGCACCTGGTCGAGTCGAGCCTGCATGAGGACGACCGTCTCTTCGTCCGGCGCCTGTGCGGGCACGGCCTGCAGGTAGCGGTCGATCAGC
>JBGSXQ010000215.1:0-3078 GCA_041751315.1 Gaiellaceae bacterium
GGCGCGCGCGCTGCTGCGCGCCGCGACCCGACCGACGAAGCGCGTCGCGCAACTCGCCGTGGCTCGTGCGGTGCCGGAGCGCACCACGAAGGAGGCGCTCGCCATGGGCATCGACAGGCGGATGGCGACGTACAAGACGTACTACTCCGGCACGACCGACCGCATCACGAATCTCCAGCTCGGCACCCGGGCGCTAGACGGCACGCTGGTGGCCCCTGGGGGGACGTTCTCGCTCAACGAGGTCATCGGCGAGCGAACCGAGGAGCGTGGCTACCGGCCTGCGCCAGTGATCATCGGCAACGAGTACGAGGAGGAGGTCGGAGGAGGCACCTCGCAGATCGCAACCACCGTGTTCAACGCGGCATGGGAGGCGGGGCTTCGGATTACCGAGCGCAACCCGCACTCGCTCTACATCAGTCGCTACCAGCTCGGCCGCGACGCCACCGTCTACTGGCCGTCGCTCGACCTCAAGTTCGTGAACGACACGTCGTCGTGGGTGCTCGTGCGCGGCTTCGTGGAGGGAGACGGCATCGCCGTCGGCATCTACGGAGGCGAAGCGCGACGCGTCGAGAGCTCGTCGACCGCGCTCGTGGTGACGGGGCCGGTTCCCGTGGATCGCGTCAAGGATCCGACGCTCGCGAAGGGCAAGCGCGTCGTCGAGGAAAAGGGTGCACCGCCGACGCGGACTTCGGCTACGCGTGAGGTCTATGCCGCCGACGGCACGCTCATCCGCTCCGAGACCTGGCCGACGTCGTACGAGGCGCAGGAGCGCGTCGTCCGTGTCGGAACGAAGGTCGAGCCGAAGCCTGACCCGAAGAAGCCCGTCGCGACGAAATCGGACACGGCGGCGCCTTCCCGCGACACGCCTCCGGTCACTCAGCCGTAGAGACTGCCTCGACGAGCCAGTCCGGGACCCGCGTCGGCCGGTACGTCGATGCATCGACGATCGCGTGCCTCGTGAGGCCGTCGGCCACGAGCTCGCCCACCCGCTCGATCGCGTACTCGTAGGCAAAGCGCGCGCCGCGCACATCGACGCAGCGTGTCCACACGGTCAGGCGCTCGTCGAAGTACGCGGCCCGGTGGTAATGGAGGCTGACCTCAGTCGTGAGCGCCTCGATCCCGCGGTCGCGGATCGCCTGGTAGCCGCCCGCGTAGCGTTCGAGGAAGGCCACACGGGCTACCTCGAGCCAGACCACGAACGATGCGTGATGGGCGATCCCCTGCGCGTCCGTCTCCGCGAAGCGGATGCGCACGTCCGTCGAGAACGAGAAACCCTTCATCTCGCAACCCTAAGGCCTTCCCGCCGGGAGCACTACGATCCGGCGGGTGTCCGCTGTAGCGCTGGCCGCCCTCCTTCGCGAGCGGCAGCCGTGCGTCGTCCTCACGGGCGCCGGGGTGAGCACCGAGTCCGGAATCCCCGACTTTCGCTCGAAGACCGGGATCTGGGCGGAGGTCGATCCCTTCGAGGTGGCGTCGATCCAGGCCTTTCGTCGCGACCCCGTCAGGGTCTGGAGCTTCTACCGCGAGCGGATCGGCCTGCTGCGCGACGCCGAGCCGAACGCCGCGCATCTCGCACTCGCCGAGCTCGAGCGCCGCGGCTTCGTTCAGGCAGTGGTCACCCAGAACATCGACACCCTGCACACGCGAGCGGGGAGCACGGAGGTCGTCGAGGTGCACGGCTCGATCCGCTCGGCACAGTGTCTCGAGTGTCTGTGGGCGGAACCTGCCGACGCGGTGCTCGCGCAGCTCGAGGAGGTCTCGACGCCGTCGTGCCCGCACTGCGGCGAGGTGTTGAAGCCCGGCGTCGTGCTGTTCGGCGAGCTCCTTCCCGGCGCAGCGATCGAGCGCGCGACCGAGCTCGCCAGGGGAGCGAGACTCGTGCTCGTGGTCGGCTCGTCGCTCGAGGTCTGGCCCGTTGCAGGGCTTCCACTCGAAGCGCAGGCCTTCGCGATCGTCAACCGCGGGCCGACCGCGCTCGACGACCGAGCCCTTCTGAAGGTCGACGCGGGCGCAGGCGAGACCCTTTCCGCAGTCGTCGCATCGCTCTGAGTGGTAAGACTGTCGTCATGACGACCACAAGAACCAATCCTGAGGACAAGGACTTCGTCACGCGGCTCGCCGATGCCGGTGAGGAAGCTCTCCAGCGCATCGCCGATCTGCCTGGCGGGCAGAAGGCGCTCACTGCGATGAACGATCTGCGATCCCGTGTGGACGACCTCGGAAAGAAGGTGCGCGGGATCGACGCTCTCGAGGCACGCGTCGCGCAGCTCGAGAAGGACGTCGCGACGCTCAAGAAGCCGAAGACGCCGCCTCGCAAGCCGGCCGCGTAGAGCGCGAAGCTCCCGTTCGCCCTACGCCGTAGGCGGCACGCGCAGCCGGAGCGCGCGCGCCAGCACCTCGAACCGCGCCGGGGTCGTGCCCGGCTGCTCTCCGTCGAGCTCGATCGGCAGCGGCTCGGGCGCGTCGACGGTGACGACGGTACCCCGCAGCACCTCGAGGCGCGGATGGGGAAGGTGCTTGCCCTTGTACGTCTTCGGCAGCACGAATGCGAGGTCGCGCTTCGTCACGTCGCCGATGAGCATCACGTCGAAGAGCCCGTCGTCCGGCTCCGCGTCGGGGCACATCATCATCCCGCCGCCCACGTAGCGGCCGTTGCAGACCATCGCGTCGATCATCCGGCCGGCACGCGACTCGCCGTCGACGGTCACGGTCATGTCGCCCGTCTGCCATCCGAGAAAGACGGAAAGCGTCGCCCAGTAGTAGGAGGCCTTCCCGCCCAGGGCTTTCGACGACTCGTTGGCGCGCTGGGCGATCGCGCCGGAGATACCGGCGCTCGCGACGTTCGCGAAGACAGCACGGGCGTCCTCGCCGGCCCAGGTCCGGAACGAGACCGCACCCGCGTCGATCGCGCGGACGGTGCCCCTCAGCGCCACATCGACGGCGGCGTCGATGTCCCGGGGGATCCCGAACGTCCGCGCGAAGTCCCAACCCGTGCCGCGCGGGATGATCGCGAGCTCGGCGTCACCAACGCCCACGATCCCGTTGACGACCTCGTTCACCGAGCCGTCGCCGCCCACC
>JBGSXQ010000216.1:0-1697 GCA_041751315.1 Gaiellaceae bacterium
GGAGGCCGACCCAGGTGACGAGGCTCCGCACCCAGCTCGCGCCGACTGGCGCCGCCAGCCCGTCTCGCAGGCTCCAGGCCTCGAGCGTCGCGACGAGGGCGAGACCGAACGCGGCAAGCCCGAGCAGGAAGTGCGTCATGACCGCGAGCGGGTGCAGGTCGAGCGCGATCGTGACGCCGCCCATCGGAATCTGAGCGATCGCGACGAGGAACGCACCGAGCGCAGCGAGGCGGCCCCAGCGCGAGAGGCCGTGCGCCCATCGAGACGCGACCCAAGCAGCCAGCGTGAGGACGATCCCGACCAGCGCGACCATGCGGTTTCCGAACTCGACCCAAGCGTGGAACCCCTGCTCCGGAAAGGGCGAGTCGCCGCAGTTCGGCCAGTTCTCGCAGCCTAGCCCGGAGCCCGTGAGCCGCACGAACGCGCCCGACGTGATGACCACGAAGAGTGCGGCGCACGATGCGAGCGCGATGCGGAGAAACGTTCTCGCCGACACGGAGCGGGTTCGAGCGACCGCGACCACCATCTAGCGCAGTACGACTCCCGAGCCGGCTTCGACCACGCCGATGCGCGTACAGGGAACGCCGGCAGACGCGAACGTCGCCTCGATGACGGCGGCCCGTTCAGCGGGCACCGAGACGAGGAGCCCTCCGGCCGTCTGTGGGTCGTACGCGAGCGCCTCGTAGTCGGCATCGGCGGTGCTTTCGACGTGCGGCCCCGCGTAGTCGCGGTTGCGGCGGTCCCCGCCGGTCTTCACACCGTCCCGAGCGAGCTCCAATGCCCCGGGCAGCACGGGAAGCGCCCTGGCGTCGATGACCACGCGGACACGGCTGCGAGACGCGAGCTCGTACGCATGGCCGAGCAGCCCGAATCCTGTGACGTCGGTGACCGCGTTCGGCTCGAACGCCCGCAGGAGGTCGGCGGCTGCCCTGTTGAGCTCGAGCATCGACTCCACCGCGCGATCGAGCGCGCCCGGTGGAGCAACGCCGTCGCGCTCAGCCTGGAGCACGATCCCGGTTCCAAGCGGCTTCGTGAGCAGAAGGGCGTCACCCGGACGCGCCGACGACTTCCGCCAGATCCGCTCGGGGTGGACGGTGCCGACGACCGCGAGCCCGTACTTGGGCTCGGGATCGCGTATCGTGTGGCCGCCCGCGAGAATCGCTCCCGCCGCGCGAACGCGCTCGTCCGCGCCGGCGAGCACCTCGCCGAGCATCTCGACCGGAAGCTCCTCCGGAAACGCAGTCACCGACAGCGCGAGCAGCGGGGAGCCGCCCATGGCGAACACGTCGTTGAGCGCATTCGTCGCGGCAATCGCGCCGAACGTCCGAGGGTCGTCCACGAGCGGGGGGAAGAAGTCGATCGTGAAGACGATCGCGCGCTCGTCGTCGAGGCGATAGACGGCCGCGTCGTCCGCGGGATCGAGCCCGACGAGCAGATCCTCGGCCTCCGCCGGCACGAGGCCAGCGAGGAGCGTCTCGAGGCGGGTCGCCGAGTACTTGGCAGCACATCCGCCCGCGCGGACGAGGCTCGTCAGCTCGACGGTCTTCACGCCGGACACTGTACGGAAGGAGATCCCGCGGCCCGCACGAATCAAACGCGCGGAGAGATCCATCCCCTTCTCCTCTCCCCCTGACACCGCGGCCGCCGCCCCCTCGGCGGCCGCATATTCGTGGGGGGAAACCTACGGTTTCCCCCCA
>JBGSXQ010000217.1:0-1946 GCA_041751315.1 Gaiellaceae bacterium
GCTGCATCCGGCCGCGAGGATGCCGCAAACGGCGATGCCCACGAGCCACTTCATGGCGCGACCGTAGCCGTCTGCGTGTTGCGCGGGCCTTACGTGACCTGCGCGACCGAGAGGCCCACGCTCACGACGCCGACCGCAGCCATCGAGAGCGTCGCGAGCGCTGGGCTGCGACGGAGGCTCGAGAATGCGAGCGCGCAGAGCCCTCCGCCGATCAGGCCGCCGATGTGCCCGCCCTTCGAGATCCCGGGGATGAGGAACGTGATCGCGAGATTGAGGAGCACGAGTCCCATCGCCTGGCCGCCGAAGACCCAGATTCGACGCCTCTCGAGAACGAGCGCGGCGCCCATCATCCCCCAGATCGCGCCGGACGCTCCCACCGTGAGAGCGTCGGGAGACCAGAGGAGCGCGCCGGCGGATCCCGCGAGGCCGCACACGAGGTAGATCAGCAGGTAGCGCCAGTGGCCGAAGTACTCCTCGAGCGGCGGCCCGATGAACCAGAGCACGAGCATGTTCATCCCGAGGTGGACGAGCCCGTAGTGCAGGAACGCCGCGGTGATGAGCCTCCACCACTCGCCCTCGGAGACGCCGACGACCTGCCCCGAGGAGTCGACCGCGCTCGAGACGAGAACGCCTTTCTCGTAGATCCAGCTTCCGGTCCCGTTGAGCTGCCCTCCGGTCGCGAGCTCGAGGACGAAGATCGTCGCGTTGATGCCGATGAGCGTGAACGTCACGAACGGTCCCGATGCCGACAACGAGCGCGTTGCGCTCCGTGCTGCGCGCCGCGGCGCCGCAGCCTTTCCGCCGACGCCCGCGTGCTCGGGACAACGGATCCCGACCGGCCCGTGGGTCATGCAGTCCGGGCAGATCCCGCGGCCGCAGTCCGAGCACGACACGTAGGTCTCCCGATCGGGATGGCGATGGCAGCGGAGGGGCTCGGCCACGGCGGGTTAGCGTACCGGCGTGCGTGTCGACGTCGTCTTCACTCCGGACGAGGCCGGTGCGGCCCCGACCGGGCTCGTCATCGACGTCATCCGGGCCACCTCGACCATCTGCCAGGCGTTCGCCTCGGGTTACGAGCGCGTCTTCTGCACCGCTGAGGTCGAGGAGGCGCGCGCGCTTCGCGCGTCGCTAGGCGAGGGCACTCTTGGAGGCGAGAGGCACGCCGTTCTCATCCCGGGGTTCGACCTCGGCAACTCACCGCGCGAGTACCTCGAGCCGGCCGGCTCGACGCTGATCCTCTCGACCACGAACGGCACGCGGGCGGTCGTCGCGGCGGCGCAGCGCTGCGAGCGCGTCTACATCGCCTCGCTGCTCAACCTCTCCGCGGTCGTCGCGGCGGCCCGTGCTGCCGAGGACGACGTCGTGGTCGTGTGCGCGGGAGTGCTGGGGACGCTCGCTCTCGACGACGCCTTCGTCGCAGGCCGCATCGTCGAAGGTCTCGCCGCGGAACGGACGGACGCGGCCGAGGCGGCCGCCCGTCTTGCCTCCACCTGGGGCGGAGCGGAGGAGGCGTTTCGCGCGTCGAAGAGCGGCCGGAACCTTCTGGAGAACGCACCACACCTCGAGGAGGACCTCGCCTTCTGCGCGCGTGAGAGCACCCTCGACGTCGTGCCGCGCCTGGTCGCGCTGCGGGACGGCAGCGCCGAGATCTCGCAGTAGCCAATCCCCCGCCTGGTCGAGACGACCCGCCGGAGCCCAGGTCTAGACTCGACACGATGATCGTGAACCGCGATCCGAAGGTGCGCGGCCCGTATACCGCCTTCGCAGACGTTGCCGGCGCGTACGAGCGGGGTCGGCCGGGATACCCGCGGGAAGCCGTGCGGTGGCTGGCGGGCGATGGGCCGCACGACGTGGTGGACCTCGGCGCAGGAACTGGCAAGCTGACGCGTGCGCTCGTCGAGCTCGGCCACCGCGTGACTGCGGTCGAGCCGCTCGATGCGATGCGG
>JBGSXQ010000218.1:0-4787 GCA_041751315.1 Gaiellaceae bacterium
GAAGCGAGAGGTTGTCGCCCGGAGCGCAGCTGCAGGTCGCGGCCGGGCCGAGGAGGGTCGATTCGGGAGCGAGTTGCCCGAGCGCGGCCACGCGGCGCGCAGCCGATCCCGCGACCGTCGCCACAGCTGCCGTAGAGAGCACGCCTCCCGTCATGCGGTGCGCTGCGACGCCATGGTGGTACCGTGGCCTTCTGCAATTTGCAATTTCAAATCGCAGGCGAGCATACTGAAGAACAGCTCATGACGGAAGCGCCAATCACCGCCCACACGCTCCCCATCGCCCCGCTCGAGGAACGCGAGTCGGTGGAGCAGCGCGTCGCGGCGGCACTGCGCGACCTCATCGTCGGCGGCCAGCTCCCGGAGGGCACGCCGCTCGTCCACCGTGAGCTCGCGACACGACTCGGCGTCTCCGCGACACCCGTTCGCGCGGGCCTCGGCCGACTCGCGCGCGATGGGCTGATCGAGCTGAGCCCGACCGGCAGAGCGTTCGTGTCACGACTCAGCCGGGAGGACTTCGAGGAGATCTACGCGACGCGCCTCGGGCTCGAGGGCCTGGCGGCCAGACTCGGCGCGCCTCGAATCGACGACGACGGTGTCGGCGTCATGCAGCGGGCGCTCGACCGGCTCCGCGACCTCGCGGCCCGCCAGGCCGCGGACGAGTACCTCATTCTGCGTTGGGAGTTTCACGCCTCGTGTTATCGCGCCAGCGGCCGCTCACGGCTCGTCGACGAGGTCGAGCGCCTCTATCGGCGCTCGGAGCGGTACAACCGCCTCGTCCTCGTCTCGCCCGAGCGCTTCAGGACGTCGGTCGCCCGCTACTCCGACTTCTATGCCGCGTGCGTGGCCCGCGACGGCGAGGCCGCGGAGCGCGTGATCCACGATGCGATGCGCTGGGCGATGGACCGGCTCGCGCCGACACTCCCCTCGGAGCTGTAAGCCGGCGCGACCTTGCGTTGCGCGCAGGGCTCGATGGTCGATGCCACGATCTCGTGCGTCCGGATGCGCGATCTGGTTTGGGCCGCTTCGGCCTCGGGCTGCGGGCTAGAAGATCTCGGGGCACCACGGGGCGAGCTCGGTCGCGAACATCGCGTCCGCCCGAGCGGCAGCGCCCCGTTCGAGCTCCTCTACGCGTCCTGCGCGCACGAGCTGACCGAAGCTGAAACCACCGAGGTAGACCGAGCCGAGCGCGGTGACGTCGCAGGCGAGCTGAGCCTCCGCGGTGCGTGTCTTGCGCGCCTCGCCACTCTCGAGCTTCCACCTGCCGCGGTTCCACTTGCAGAAGTCGTCGGCGACCTCGATGACCACGGAGCCGTCGGCGGCATACGAGCGCGCGGCGAGCGCTGCTCTGACGTCGACGAGGCGTACCCAGAGCGCGTCGCCGACCCGAAACCGCATACGCCTCGGACGCGCGAGCAGGAAGAACAGCGGGTGGTCGAGCGGAAGATGGAATCCGACCACGCCCTGCACCCACTCCATGTCGAGGAGGAACCGCCAGAGAGCGGCGGTCGCGCGCACCGACGTCGCGATCAACTCGTTCGCCCGGATCCGGCCGACGTCCTCTCCGCCGTCCGACTTCGGAGCGTGCCGGTAGATCGCGTACCCCTCGACTTCCCCATCCGCCTCGGCGATCACGAACCGCTTCTGCCCAGAGCCGGGCGGACGCCACCCCTTTGGGTCGGCCGTGATGCGACTCTCCCACCACTCGTCCGTGCGCACGAACATGCCCGGACGCTCGGCCAGGACCGCCCTCCAGATCGGATCGGCAAGCGCCTGAACCTCACCTGCCTCCACGTAGCGGATCGAGACACCGCGGTCGTACGGCTGCGCGAGCTCCGACTCGGACCGCAGCAGGTCGATCTGGCCCGCGAGCGACGCCAGCCCGTAGCCGTAGCGGCCGTAGATGCGCTCGTCCGATGCCCAGAGCGCGGCGATCGGCTCGCCGCGCTCGTGGACGTCCCTGAGCTGGGCGCGCATCATCGCCGTGAGGACGCCGCGCCTGCGGTACGTCGGATAGACGCCGACCACCGTGACTCCTGCGCATGCGACCGTGCCCCCGGGAATCGAGAAGTCGAACGGGAACGCACCCGCGCCGCCGACAGCTCTCTTCCCCTCGAACGCCGCATGTACCCGCTCCAGCGGCAGGACGCGGAGGAAGCTCTTGGCCTCGTCCTCACCGATCTCCCACGTGCCGTACTCGGCGATAGCGCCGATCGAGTCCCTGAACTCGTCGACGGACTGGCATGCGCGGATCTCGAGGCCCTTCACGCGATCTTCTCCAGCGGTGCGTACTCCACCATTAGTCTCCGTTCGGTTCCGTCCGCGGCGAAGCGAACCGTAACGACTCCCCCCGGCTGGATGGCCGTGACGACACCCTCGCCGAGTGAGCCGTGGCGCACGGAGTCGCCGGTCGACAGGGCGATGCCCGGCCGCGGCTCCGTCGTTGCGGTCGGGGAGCCGTACCCGCTCCAGGACGACGGCCGCAGCCGCTCGCGCTCGACGTCGGCCGGAAGCTCGTCGAGGAAGCGCGAGGCGAGGTTGTACTCGCGCCGCCCGAACAGCGTTCGGGCCATCGTGTGCGTGAGCGTCAGGCGATCCATCGCGCGCGTCATGCCGACGTAGCAGAGCCTGCGCTCCTCCTCGACGCCCTGCTCCTCGATCGAGCGCGAGTGCGGGAAGATCCCCTCCTCCATCCCGATGATGAAGACGGCGCGGAACTCGAGCCCCTTCGCGTTGTGGAGGGTCATCAGCGTGACGAGCCCGCGCTCGTCGCGGATCGTGTCCTGGTCGGAGACGAGCGAGATCTCCTGGAGGAAGCCGGCGAGCGAGGGCTCCTCCGCCTGCTGTCGGTACTCGCGCGCAACGCCGACGAGCTCCTGGAGGTTCTCGATGCGGCCGCGCGCCTCGATCGTCCGCTCGGCCTCGAGCGCGTCGAGGGTGCCCGTCTTCTCGAGCATGCGCTCGAGGATCTCCTCCACGTGCAGGTCCTGGGAGAGCGCCATCAGCGACTCCATCGTCGCGTGGAAGCCGCGGATCGCACGGCACGACGCAGCGGTGACGCCGGCCGCCTCGGGATCAGCCATCGCCTGGAAGAGCGTCCGGCCCGTGTTCTCCGCGTACGCGACCAGTCGCTGGAGGGACGTGTCGCCGATCCCGCGCCGTGGCCGGTTCGCGATGCGCAGGAGCGAGGTGGCGTCCTGGGGATTCACGAGGACGGCGAGATACGCCGTCGCGTCGCGTACCTCGGCGCGCTCGTAGAAGCGCGGGCCGCCGATGACCTGGTACGGCACGTCCTGGCGGACGAGCACGTCCTCGAGCACTCGCGACTGGGCGTTCATGCGGTAGAAGACCGCGATCTCGCTCGCCGAGTAGCCATTCGAGATGAGCGAGGCGATCTCGGCGGCGACGAAGCGTGCCTCGGCGTGCTCGTCCTCGACCTCGATCGCGCGCACGGGATCTCCCTCGCCGAGCTCCGAGAACAGCCGCTTCGGCTTGCGCTCGGTGTTCTGCTCGATGAGCGCGTTCGCCGCGCGGAGGATCGTGTTGGTCGAGCGGTAGTTCTGCTCCAGCGTCACGACCTGCGTGCCCGGGAAGTCCTTCTCGAACTCGATGATGTTCCTGATGTCCGCACTACGGAAGCTGTAGATCGACTGGTCCTGGTCACCCACGGCGCAGACGTTCCCGTGCTCCGCGCCGAGGAGCTGGAGGAGCCGGTACTGCGCATGGTTCGTGTCCTGGTACTCGTCGACGAGCACGTAGCGGAACGCCGTGCGCCAGTGCGCGAGGGCCTCGGGGAAACGCTCGAAGACCTGCACGGTGAGCATGAGCATGTCGTCGAAGTCGACGGCGTTCGAGGCGTGGAGCCGCCGCTGGTACAGCTCGTACGTCTCCGCGACGGTCTGATCCCAGAAGGACGAGACGCGCGCGGCGTAGTCCTCCGGCGAGACGAGCTCGTTCTTGGCGCGCGAGATCTGCGCGTGGATGCCGCGCGGCGAGAAGCGCTTGGGATCCTTGCCCAGCTGCTCCAGGCACGCCTTCACGAGCCGCACCTGATCCTGGTCGTCGTAGATCGTGAAGCTCGACGTGTAGCCCAGCCGCGTTGCCTCCCGGCGCAGCATCCGCCCGCACGCCGCGTGGAAGGTGAGGATCCAGATCGCGCGCGCCGTCTGCCCGAGCATGCGCTCGAGGCGCTCGCGCATCTCCCCCGCCGCCTTGTTCGTGAAGGTGATCGCGAGGATCTCGTTCGGCTTCACGCCGCAGGCGCGGATGAGATGCGCGACGCGGTAGGTGAGGACACGCGTCTTCCCCGAGCCCGCGCCAGCCACGACGAGCAGCGGCCCCTCTGTCGCGAGCACGGCCTCTCGCTGGGCCTTGTTGAGGTCGGCGAGGTAGCTCTCGGGGGCCGCGACGCTCACCGGCCGATGCTAGCCGTCGAGGTGGGCGGTACTTCTTCGGGGAACGATCGCAATCCGGTCGCCGACGGCAACGACGTCGATCGCGGCGCCGTAGTGCGTCTCGATGAGCGTCTCGGTGAGAACCTCGGCCGGAGGACCGTCGGCGACGACGCGACCGGCGTCGAGCATGAGCATGCGATCGGCGTACTGCGCCGCGAGCGTCAGATCGTGCATCGCGGCGACGAGCGTGAGGCCGGACTCCTCACGGAGCCCGTCGAGCAGCTCGAGCGCCTGCTGCTGATGCCCGATGTCGAGCGCCGCCGTCGGCTCGTCCAGGAGTACGATCGGCGCCTCCTGCGCGAGCGCGCGCGCGACGACGGCGCGCTGCTTCTCGCC
>JBGSXQ010000219.1:0-5972 GCA_041751315.1 Gaiellaceae bacterium
GCGCAGCACCCGCGCGGGACTTCCGACGACGACGACACGGGCCGGCACGTCCTTCGTCACCACCGCGCCAGCGCCGACGAAGGCCTCCGCGCCTATCTCCACGCCGGGGCAGAGGATCGCTCCCCCGCCGATGCGGGCGCCGCGCCTGATCGTGGGCCCGGCCATGAGCTCGTGCCTGCGCTCGGTACGGCCCATGAAGTTGTCGTTGGTCGTGACCACGCAGGGTGCGATGAAGACGCTCTCCTCGAGCGTCGAGTAGGCCGTGATATACGCCTCGGCCTGGATCCTCGTCATCGCGCCGATAGTCGTGTCGTTCTCCACGAGCGAGCCGCGGCCGAGTACGACGTCGTCGCCGATCGTCACGCGCTCCCGGACGCACGACTGATCTCCGAGAATGACCCGCGCGCCGATCCGCGAGCCCGCGAACACGATCGCTCCCGTGGACACGACGGAGCCGTCGCCGATCTCGGTCGGCGGCAGCGGGTCGCGCTTTGCGGTCGAGCGTGGAGAGAGGGACGGCTGCTTTCCGACGACGGCGTTCTCGAGCACTTTCACGCCTTCTCCGAGCACGGTTCCGGGGTAGACCGTCGCCGTGGGGTGAATCTCAGCTGCCATGCAGCGAGGTCGTGAGCATGTCGAGCGCGCGTACGACGCGCGCGCCGTCGCGGGCCACCCGCCGCCGGTCGCCGTCACCCTGCACGAGGGCGAGGAAGTGGCGGCATTCGAGCTTGAGCGGCTCGTCCGTCGCGATCTTCGGGATGTGGATGTCGCCCGTTCGGGTCTGCCACTCGCCGTACGTGTCGACGGGCCTCCACGGTGCCTTCTCGTACACGGTCACCTTGCGGTCGAGCTCCATGTCGTCGAACACGGCCATCTTCTCGGTTCCGACGACGGTCATCTTCCGCATCTTGTGCGGATCGAGCCACGAGAGGTGCATGTGCGCCACCCGACCCGACGGGAAGCGGAGGTAGCAGAAGACGACGTCCTCGACGCCCGGCTGCAGGAAGTCGCGTCCGAGCGCGATCGCGTCGATCGGATCCTCGTCGAGGAGGTAGAGGATCACCGACAGGTCGTGGACGCCGAGCGACCACAGAGCGTTCTCGTACGGGCGGATCCGGCCGAGGTTCTGGCGATTCCCGTAGACACACAGCACCTCGCCGAGCTCACCCGCCTCGACGAGCTCTTTGAGCTTCGTCACGCCGGGGTGGTAGAGGAGTAGGTGACCGGGCATGAGCACGAGATCGCGCTCCTCGGCCATCGTGACGAGCTCGTCGATCTCGGCGGCTTTCATCGCAGGTGGCTTCTCGACGAACACGTGCTTGCCGGCCTCTAGCGCGCGCTTCGCGAGCTCGTAGTGCGTCGGCACGGGCGTCGCGATCACGATTGCGTCGACCGCGCCGTCGGAGAGCATCTCGTCGAACGACGCGGCCCAGCGCGCCTGTGGGTAGCGGCTCGTGAACTCGGGCTCCTTCCCCTCCGCGGGGTCGCTCAGCCAGGCGAGCTCGGCCAGGTCGGCAAAGTTGCGCGCGAGGTTCTTGCCCCACTCGCCCAGGCCCGCCTGGCCAATGCGGACGCTCACAGCTTCCAGACCTTCTCCGAGCGTCGTCCCTTCGCACCGGTCGCGTTACGGAGATCGACGACGAGCACGGAGTCGTCGACGAGAGCGCCGTAGTCGATGCCCGAATGGTCGGTCACGATCACCACGCAGTCGTAGCCGGCCGGCTCGAGGGGGGACGAGCTCATGCTGAGGCCGTTCTCGGAGAACGAGGTGACGTGCGGATCGTGGTACGAGACCTCCGCGCCGGCGTTCTCGAGGAGGCCGATGAGCTTGATGGCCGGGGACTCGCGCGTGTCCGAGATGTCCGGCTTGTAGGCGACACCGAGGATGAGGATCTTCGACCCTTTGAGCGAGCGCTGCCGCACGTGGTTGAGCGCCTGCGATACCAGCGAGCGGCAGAAGTACGGCATCGATTCGTTGACCTTCCCGGCGAGCTCGATGAACTCGGTGTAGAAGCCGAACTCGCGTGCCTTCCACGTGAGGTAGAAGGGGTCGATCGGGATGCAGTGGCCTCCGAGGCCGGGCCCCGGCTGGAAGGACATGAACCCGAACGGCTTCGTCGCGGCCGCTTCGATGACCTCCCAGACGTCTATGTTCATGCGGTCGCAGAGCTGCGCGAGCTCGTTGACGAGAGCGATGTTCACCGAGCGGAAGATGTTCTCGAGGAGCTTCGTCAGCTCGGCTGCCTCGGGGGACGACACGGTGTGCACCTTGGAGATGGCGCTGGCGTACAGCGCCGCCGCAGCCGCTGTCGAAGCCTCGTCGATACCGCCGACGACCTTCGGCACGGTGGCAGTCGTCCAGTCCTCGCGACCCGGGTCGACGCGCTCGGGTGAGAAAGCGAGGTGGAAGTCCTTCCCCGCGGTGAGCCCGCTGCCGCGCTCGAGGATCGGCTGCACCTGCTCTCGCGTCGTGCCGGGATAGGTCGTCGACTCGAGGACGACCAGGTGGCCGGATCGCAGCCGGCTCGCGATCTGCTCGGCGGCAGAGACGAGGATGCGCAGGTCGGGCTCGCGCTGCTTCGAGAGCGGCGTGGGCAGCGCGACGAGAATCGCGTCTGCGTCGCGCAGCTCCTCGTAGTCGGTCGTCGCCGCGATCAGTCCCGCCTCGACCAGAGGCCTCAGCACCGCGGTCGGGACGTCCTCGATGTAGCTCTCGCCCATCGAGAGCTGGTCGACGCGAGCCGAGTCGACGTCGACGAGTAGGACGCTCTTGCCGGCGTCGGCGAAGGTGAGCGCGAGCGGCAGGCCCACGTAGCCCGCCCCCACGATGGCGACGTCGCGCTTCATCGGCTCGGGATCGTAGCGACGAGCACCTGCGCGATCCGCTCGGAGGCGTGCCCGTCGCCGTACAGGACCGGTCGGTTCCGGGGGAACGACGCGCCGGCGACGGCGGCCGCGATTGCCTCGGGATCGGCGTCGACGAGGACGTTCGCCTTCTCGGCCACCGTGTCGACCCACTCGGTCGAGGGACGCACTGTCACGCATGGAACGCCGTACCAGTACGCCTCCTTCTGCAGTCCGCCGGAGTCCGTGACGATCACGCGCGCCTGCGAGGCGAGCGAGGCGAGCTCGAGGTAGCTCAGTGGCTCGATCGCACGAACGTGCTCGGCGAGCTCGAGTCCAGACTCCTCCACCCGCGCACGCGTCCGTGGGTGGATCGGGAAGACGACCATCTCGTCGAGCCGGTTCAGGCCGTCGATGATCGCCCCCAGTCGGGGCTGCTCGACATTGGCCTGGCGGTGAATCGTCACGACGACATAGGACTGCGGCTCGTGCGGGACCGGGAAGGCCGCACGCGCAACGGGTGCGAACACGCGCGCGGCGTCTGCCATCACGTCGCCCACGACGTAGATCCGTCCGAGCACGCCCTCGTCCTGAAGCGTTCGGCGTGAGCGGTCGTCGGGGCAGAACAGAAGCCACGCGAGTCGATCCGTCTCGATCCGGTTGTGCTCCTCCGGCATGGAGAGGTCGCCGCTGCGCATCCCCGCCTCGACGTGCGCCAGCGGGATCGAGGCGTCGGCTGCGGCATGCGCGCCGGCGAGGGTCGAGTTCGTGTCGCCGTAGACCAGCACGACGTCGGGCGCCTCGTCGGCGATCCGCTTCGCGATCTCCGGCTGCATACGCGCGATCTCCGACGTCTGCAGATCGAGCCGGTAACGCGGCTCGGCTATGCCGAGCTGGTCGAAGAAGACCTGCGACAGCGTGTGGTACCAGTGCTGACCCGTGTGCAGGACGACCTCGTCGATCCCAGCGTCGCGGAGGGCGGCCGAGAGTGGAGCGGCCTTGATGAACTGCGGTCGGTTCCCGACGACGGTGAAGACCTTCACGGGCGAGCAAGACTACTGGCCCGCTCGAGCGGGCAAGTGGCCGCTCACGACCCTTCGAGCCCTACCGCGCCGCGCTGAGATTCGGCATCCGGATCGTCCGGAGGCCGATTCGTCGAGCGCCGCGCATGAGCTCGGTCAGATCCGGACGCGGCTGATGGGCACGCCGTGAATCTCGCCGGGCACCTGGGCGAGCTCGCCCTCTTCGAGCCAGGACGCGTCTTCGCCGTCTCGCAGCGCGACGATGACGCGATCCGGCGTGTGCTCGGCGATCGCGTCCACGACTGCCTGACTCGGCACGTCCCGCGTCACCTCGATCGCAGACGCAGACGTCGGCGACTCCTCCGAGATGGCCTCGCCGACCTGCTGGGCCTCCTCGCGAGCGTCGCCCTCGTCGTTCGCCAGCCACTGCAAGCGCGACTGCTCGACTGCGGGGACGACGACGATCAGCTCATCCGTCGGCTCGACATGCCCATCGAGGGCGCTCGTTCCGACAGCGCTCGTGGAGACGATGACGATGCGGGCCATGCAGCGGTAGTACCCACTTCGACTCGATCTCAACCGCTGGTGCGGGCGGGGGCGCGGTGACCGATGCTTGCGCTACTCCGGACCTACGATGCCGAGCACGTGGCGCTGTGGTACCTCGAGCGTGCGATCGGCGTCGCTCCGAACCGGTCCGTGACGAGAGGCCGGTTTCCCGGCCTCTCGAATTGCCACACGCGAAGCGCTAGTTTCTTGCGAGCTCGTCTCTGTGCCCGCGCTCCTCGACCTTGTCCTCGGCGCCGTCGCCGATGTCCTCGACCTTGTCCTTCACGTCTTCCCAGGTATCCCTGGCCGAGTCCTTGGCCTCGCCCCACTTCTGCTGGGCCTCGCCTTCGGTCTCCTTCGCCTTGCCTTCCACGCGATCGCTGTCCACCGTTGACTCCTCTCGGTCGCTACTTACGACTGTCGCGACGTGTATGCCCCGGCGGCCTCGTCTGCAAACGCAGGCAGGGGCGAAACGAGGACGGGAGGAGCGCCCACCGGCGCTCCTCCCGTCCTTCGAGTTCGAGCCTCAGCCCGCCAGGCGAACCTGGACGAGCCGGTAGCCGGCGACACCGCCGAGCGGCGGGTCACCAGCGCGAAACGCCTTCACGAAGAACTGCACGTTGAAGCCGCTGCGCGGCTGCGGGAACTGCGCGTTCGGCAGGAGCGTCAGCGTCGCCCAGCCGTCGCCCGCTGTCACCTGTGTCTGACCCTGGACGACACGCGGGGTCGCGCGCATAAACACGCGTGCTCCGCTGACGGGCCTGCCACCGCGCGCGGTCACCCGCACGCGAGCGGTAATAGGCGCCGTTCTGCTCGTCACAGGGTTCGGCGCGAACCGAACCTGAGCGACGATCATGCGGTCCCCCGCTACCTGGAGCGAGCCAGCGGCGATGGCGCCCGCGGCCGGCGGGGGCGGCGTCGGGTTCGAGCTTCCGACGACACTGGTCGGATTGGAGATCGCCGACGTCGAGCCGCGATCGTTGCGACCAACGACGCGCACGCGAAGCGTCCGCCCACGATCGGCGTCGCGCACCTCGTACGCCGTGTCGTTCGCACCCTGGATCTCGCTGCAGTTGTCACCCTTCGGGTTGCAGCGAAGCCAGACGAACGAGTAGGTGATCGGGTCTTCTCCGCCCCACTTGCCACGGTTCGCGTTGAGGACGTTCCCTGCTACCGCTGTGCCTGTGATCGACGGCTCGGTCGTGTTGAAGGGCTTGGCGGACGTGATCACGGCTGTCGGGTTCGACGTTGCCGTGTCGGTGCCGTCGCCGTTGGTTGCTTTCACCTGCGATCGGATCCTGGAGCCGGCATCCGCTTCACGGAGGGCGTAGGTGTCGTTGCCCGCGTTCGTGATCCGCTCGCAGTCCGACGCGTTCGGCTTGCCGGGCCCGTCGCACCGGAACCAGCGGTAGTCGTACTCGATCGGGGTGGTGCCAGCCCAGGCGCCTTGCGTCGTCTGGAGCACCTGGCCGACGCGAGGCGTGCCTGTGATCGACGGCTCCCCGGTGTTCTTCGGGGCCGCGTTGGTCGCCGCACCCGACGCCCCGGCGAGCATTGCCG
>JBGSXQ010000220.1:0-2105 GCA_041751315.1 Gaiellaceae bacterium
AAGGCGACGGTCGCGAGCACGATCGCGACGGCGTAGACGAGCTCGGCGCGCACCGCAAGCAGAAGACCTCCGACCGCGGGGGCGGTGACGGCCGAGAGCTGGAAGGCGATCGAGCGCTGCGCGAGCGCGCTCACGAGGATCTCCGCGGGGACGAGCGACGGCGTGAGCGCGCGTCCCGCAGGTGCTCCTATCGAGCTGCCGACGCCTTGTAGGAATGCAAGCGCGAAGAAGGGCCAGACCTTCCCCGTGTCGGCGATCGACACCGCGAGCAACCCGGCCAGCACGAGGAGATTGGCGAGCATCATGAAGCCGAGAAGGGTTCGGCGCGGGACGCGGTCGGCGAGCTGCCCCGCCGGCAGCGCGAGGAGGAGCAACGGCAGGAACTCGGCAAGGCCGAGGAGCCCCAGGTCGAGCGGGTTGCCGCTGATCGAGTAGACCTGCCATCCGATCGCGACGAACGACATCTGCAACGCGAACGCCTCCGCGACCATGGAGGCGATGAGCAGCGAGAAGTCGCGATGCCGGAGAGCGGAGCGTCCGGCGTGGCTCACGGACGGAGCCTACGCAGCCGCAGGCTCGTCGCTCGGTGCGTCACCGGCGCCGAACTCGACCTCGATCTTCATGATCCGCGAGCCTTCGATCTCGAGCACAGTCAGGCATATGTCGCCCGTTCGAACCTGATCACCGACCTCAGGTGCCCGGCCGAGCTCCCCGAAGACGAGTCCGGCCATGGTGTTGAAGTCCTCCTGCTCGAGCTCCGTCTCGAACTCCTCGTTGAAGTCGTCGATCGTGTACGTCCCGTCGATGCGGATGTGCGTCTCGTCGATGCGCTCGATCGACGTGTCCGGGAGGTCGAACTCGTCCTCGATGTCGCCGACGATCTCCTCGAGGAGGTCCTCGAGCGTGACGATGCCCTCCATGTCCCCGTACTCGTCGATGACGATCGCGAGGTGCTGCTTCTCGCGCCTGAAGTCGGCGAGAAGCGCGGCGAGATCCTTCGTCTCGGGAACGACGAACGCAGGCCGCACGATCGACTCGAGCTCGACCGACGCCAGGCCTCGATCGTGGATGGCGCCGAAGAGGTCCCGCACGTGGAGGATGCCGACGACGTCGTCGAGGGAACCGCGGTAGACCGGGTAGCGGGTGTACGGCGAGTCGACGACCGCGCGGAGTGCCTCCTCCGGGGGCATGTCGGCCGAGATCCCCACGACCTCCGGTCGCGGCACCATCACTGCGGACACCTCCTTCGACGCGAAGTCGAAGACCTTGTAGAGCATCTCCTCCTCGGCCTCCTCCAGCTCGCCGTGGTCTTCGGCGGCGGCGACCGAGTGTCGGATGTCGTCGCGCGTGTACACGATCATCCCGGCGGGCGCGGGCTTGACTCGGAAGAGACGAAGGACGCCGTTCGCCGATCTCTGTAGCAGCCATACGAGCGGGTACGAGATCCGGGCGAGCCAATCCAGTGGGAAGGCGAGCGCCACGGCAAGCCGCTCCGCCTTCTGCAGGGCGATGGCCTTCGGCACGAGCTCGCCGATCACGACGGAGAGGTACGTGAGGATCGCGAATGCGATGAGAAACGACACGGCAACCGAGAGCGGGGGCTCTATGAGATCCGAGAGCAGTGGCTCGCCGATGGCGCCGAGCAGGATCCCGAAGACGGTTATCCCGACCTGCACGGTCGAGATGAACCGCACCGGGTCGTCCATGAGTCGAAGCGCCGTCTTGGCTCCACGGCCACCGCGCGCTGCCAGCTCGACGAGGCGCGAGCGCCGACTCGTCACGAGTGCGTACTCGGCCGCCACGAAAATCGCATTCCCCAGCACGAGGAGGAACACGATGGCGAGTCTGAGAGGGGTACCCATTACGCCCCGTCAGGGGCGCCGGTACTCGGCGGGAAGTCGTCGCCCACGATGATCAGGCGGCAGTATAGGTAACCGTCCCACCGCCCTCCTGGCGGTGTGCCGCATCCTCGTATCGGAGCCGCTCGAGGTGCGAGAGCGTCTCGGCGATGGCGAAACGGCGGCCCGCGGCAGGGAGATCGGCGCCGAAGAGCGCGAACGACAGCACGTACGCGGTCTGCGGCTCGTCGCCCAGCGCGACCGCCG
>JBGSXQ010000221.1:0-1776 GCA_041751315.1 Gaiellaceae bacterium
ATCCGACAAATGGCCCCGCTGAACGCGAAGATCGTGAAGGCGGAGAACCGGCTAACGAAGGCCCAGTTGGGGTTCATCGGCGGCAGTGTCAGCGAGGCCGAGGCGGACGCCGCAGCGCGAGCGTTTACGAGGGATGTCAGGGACGCTTACCTCAGCATGAAGGCCATCAAGCCCCCGGCTGCGCTGAAAGGGCCGCACGCGGGCTTCGTGCTGACTGTGAAGTCGGAGTTCACCGAAGGTGGGGCCAGCCCAGCACGCAAGATGGCAGCCCTCAAAGCCCACTGGCGTCAGGAAGTGACCGCCCAGTTGAGGCGCGTAGGGCTGTCTGTGCCGCTCTGGGTCAAGCAGGTTCGCTGGTACTTCTGACGCACTCGGTCGCGCTAAGCCCGGATCGATCCGGCAGATAGAGGGCGGCGAGTAGCTCACTGGCGCCAGAGCTTGCGCGTCCGCTCACCGAGGCTGATCATCGTCGACACGTCGAGAAGGTTTACGGGCGAGGGTGGAGGCACAGCCCGACCCGAACGTGACGGGAGGCGTCGGCTCCCCGGGCGAGGGTCACCCGGCCCCCGCCCCCCTCCCGATGACGAGCGCAGGCCCCACGACGAGCGTCGAGTGGCCGGGGGGCACGGCCGTGAGCCGGGTCTCCCCGGACGAGGACGTGGAAGCGGAACGCCCGCTGCAACGGAACGCCGATTGTGTCTACAGGCGCGAGACTGCCCGTAAGCGTCGCTAGGCTCGGCGCATGGCCACCTTCCTCCACACCATGGTTCGGATCACCGACGCCGCGCGGAGCCGCGGCTTCTACGAGGCGCTCGGCTTTCGCTTCTCCCGCGAGATGGACATCGTCAGAAACGGCGAGCGCGAAGCGACGAACTACTTCTTCTCGCTCGGAGACGCCGAGAACGTCCTCGAACTGACGTACAACCACGACGGTCGCTCGTATGACCTCGGCACCGGCTACGGGCACATCGCGATCGCCGTCGATGACCTCGACGGAACGCTCGCAGCGGTGAAGGACGGGCATGGCATTGAGCCCGAGCGGCCTCCGTACCAGGTCTCGGAGGGTGGATCGCGCATTTGTTTCGTCAGAGATCCTGACTCGTATCGAGTCGAACTCATCGAGCGGAGCGGTTAGGCCTCAGAACGAGCAGCGCGACCCGCACACGCATTCCTTCCTCCTGTGGTTAGCCGACTGCCTCTCGCCTTGTACCGTCCACCACAAGCGCGTCTGGGTTGTCACCCCAGCAGGACGTTGCCACGAAGAACGATCTGCGTTCGCTCGCTCACGGGATTCGCATTCTTACCGCGTCCGCGGGCGCGGGTGACAACGACGCGATCGAGGAGACCGTGAAGGAGTCGGCGCTTCTCCTGCACGCTCAGCGTCGGCCAAGCCTTCAGGAGGTCGCCGTCAGCGAGCTCGTCTGCAAGCGTGGTCTGCGTGCGCAGTTCGGCCAGCTCCTCGCGCGCTTCATCGAGGACGCGCTGGCGCGCCTCGACGCCATCGAGAAACCTCTCCTCGCCGATCGTGGTGAGGAGCTTTGGGTTGGTGACGAACAGGTCGAGCTCGTGCTCGGCTTCAGCAACCGCACGAGCGGCAACGTCGAGCGCCTCTGACGCATCAACCGCGTGAGCGAGAAGTCCGTCCTCAGCGTGGAGGGCGTCGAGTACTTGCGCTTCGACGTAGTCATCGATCAGCGAAGCTCGCCCGGTCGCGCGCGAAGGACATGGCCCAGCGGCATAGCGGCCAGTGCAGTAGTAGACCGGGTAGCGCTCACC
>JBGSXQ010000222.1:0-1678 GCA_041751315.1 Gaiellaceae bacterium
GTCCTTGGTCGCCGGGTCGTGCTGGCGGCGATGCAGGACGATCGTGTGCAGGGCGCGGTTGAGTTGCCGGTCGCCGCCGCGGCTGAGCCGGTGGCGGGTCGTTTGACCTGAGGAGGCGGGAAGCGGAGCGACACCGGCCAAACGCGCGAAGGCGGCCTCCGAGCGCAAGCGGCCGCGGTGTGTGCGCCGGCCGATCTCGCGGTGACCCGCTCGAGCGGATTGGTCGAACGCAGCTTCGCCCAGTGGTCTTGCGGGAAAGCGTAGAAGGCGAGGAGATCTTCCTCGGCCTCTGCGAGCAATGCCGCGACCTTGGGCAGTGGCTTCTGTAGTGTGCCTAGCGCGTCTCCGACGAGCTCGCGGGCAGCTTCGCCCATCTCGGCGTTGAAGAGCGGCCGCAGCAGGGCCGCGAGCATCGGCTGCTGCTCGCGACGGGCCTGTCCCAGCGTCTCGCGCAGGAAGTGCACGCTACAGCGCTGCCACGGGCAGCCGAGCACCTGCGCGATCGCCTTCTTGAGACCGGCGTGCGCGTCACTGACGACGAGCTGGACGCCTGAGAGGCCGCGCTCGACGAGCGAGCGCAGGAATCCTCGCCAGAAGGCCTCCGTCTCCGCCTCGCCGACGTCGAGTCCGATCACCTCGCGGTAGCCGGACTCATGCACGCCGTAGGCGAGCACGAGTGCCTTGCGAACGACGCGGCCTCCGTCGCGGACCTTCTCGACCTTGGCATCGAGCCACAGGTACGGGTAGGCGCCCTCGAGTGGGCGTGAGCGGAAGGCGTCGACCTGCTCGTCGAGGCCCTGGCAGATCCGCGACCCCTCGCTCGCGGCTGAGCAGCCACAGGTGCGGCGCACGCTGTCGCTAAGCGCTGACAGCCGCACCTGGCGTGGCTTCCCTCCCCGGAGTGGAGATGCGCGGCGCGATTGAAACTTGCGCGTTCCGCATAACAGGAGGCGGCCAAGACGCGACGAAGAGAGCGGACGCGGCCGGGTCGGCATTGGCGTCCTCGTTCTTTCCCTCTCCCCCGAGGGCGAGGATTGGGTTACCGGCCTGGCCGCGACCACCCACGCTCGGTTTTTAGCTCTGCGCGCTGCAGGCGGGTCTGGTGGACGGAAGGAGCGCCCGCTGCGACCGCGGGACTGGATCTACGTGCGCTTCCGCATCTGTGACGATCGGCCCCGCAATCTCGCGGTGCTCGTGACCGAGACGCGGCCGGGAGTGCGGTCGGCCAACCGTCGCTTCTCTTACCCGTGCGGCGCCGCGGCCGTGTGGCGCCTACACGCGCAACTGGCTACCGGCCGTGCGTTTCCGTGGAGCGAGCCGCTACACGAGGTCACCCTACGAGCCAGCGACGTCTCCGGTCTCACGAGCGCTGCAGCACGGCGGACGTTCAGGCGCTAGGGACGAATTGCTGCACGCGTGGCACCGCCCCGAAGTCCGCCTGCATTCGTGAAGCAGGCTACGCAGTCGCGGCAAGCAGCTTCTCGCCCTCGCGGATGTACCGTGTCGCACCGACCGAGCGGAAGAACGCGAGGGCGCTCTGGAGCTGCACATCCGCTTCGGGTCTCCTCCCGGCCTCCACGAGCGCCTCGGCCGCCCGCAGCCGGAGCTCGGCCTCGTCGACGCGCCCCCCGCTCTCGCCAACGATGTCGGCCGCGCGGACGAGATCGCCGTCCACGAC
>JBGSXQ010000223.1:0-1948 GCA_041751315.1 Gaiellaceae bacterium
GATGACGAGGATCGCTTCGGGCGGCTCCTGCGCTACGTCCATGCCGGCGATACGAACGTGAACGTCGAGCTCGTGCGTCGTGGCGCGGCGACTCCGTACTTCCTTGGCGGTGACCAGGGCCGCTACGCGGACGAGCTCATCGACGCGGTGGCCGAGGCGAGAGCCGAGTCACGCGGGATGTGGGGCTCGTGCCGGGTCGTCTGGGAGCCCGAACGGCCGGTCGCCACCCGTTCGAGGTAAGCCCTCCCTCGCACGAGGGACACGACCCAGACCTTCGGCGCAGCCACTCTGGACCTCAAGCGGGCGCAGCACAGAGCCGATGAGACTGAACTGTGACCCTGTAGCCGAAGACTGACGAGGGAGGCAGCAAGAGTGACTGCGGCCCAGTTCGAACTAATCGACGAGACCGAGGCAGAAGCGATCCTGCGGTGGCGCTTCGAGGAGCTCGTCCGTTCCGGGTACGACATCGGGTCGGCGCTCGTCCTCGCCTCTCATGTCGAGATCGACCTGCACGATGCGGCGTCCCTGACGCAACGCGGCTGCCCTGCTGAGACGGCGCTGCGGATCCTTCTCTAGCGAGTGGCGGTGACAAAGGCCGGAGCCCCGGTGCGGCGGGGGCCCCGGCCTATTTCGTCCGAAGAGCGAGAGTCCGCAGGAGCGGACTCTCGCTCGCGAGAATCCCTGAAGCGCCCGCTTCGCGGGCGGTCGTAGCGACCGACGAGCCCCCGCAGTTCCACGAGGCTCTTACAACCAGCGGCGCCAGCGGAAAAAGCCGAGTGTTGCGGCTGCGATCACCAGCAGCGCGACGACGATCACCCAGAACGCCTCGTGCGTGCTCTCGCCCGGGAAGAGCACGTTCATCCCGAAGAGGCCCGTGACCAGGGTCAGCGGGAGGATCGTCACGCTGATCACGGTCAGCAGACGAAGGACGTCGTTCTGCCGGTGAGCCAGCACCGACTCGTTCGTCGACTCGAGCCCGTCGACGACCTCCTTGTAGTTGTCGAGCAGGTCCCAGATCCGTTCCGCCGAGTCGACGATGTCGTCGAAGTAGTCCTCGAGATCCTCGGGCAGAAAGGTCTCAACGCGGCGCTCGAGGACGCGCAGCGTGGAGCGCTCGGGCTTGATGATCTTGCGGTACGAGATGATCTCCTGCTTGACGTTGGAGATACCGCGGACGACCTCCTGGGAGCGTCCCTCGAACATCTCGTCCTCGATCCCGTCGAGCTTGTGGGCGATCTTGTCCAGGATCGGGAAGCAGTAGTCGAAGAGGTCGTCGAGGATCTCGTACAGCAGGCGTCCTGAGCCTCGTGCGAAGAGCTGCTCGCGGTAGGCCTCGTCCTGCTCGCAGCGCGTGAAGAGGCGCGTGACCGGGTGAAGCGCTCCGTTCGGGATCGTGGCCACGTAGTCGTGCCCGATGAAGAGGTCGAGCTCCCCTGCGTTGAGGCGCTGCACCTGCTTGTCGAATATCGGGAAGTGGAGGACAGCGAAGAGGTAGCCCTCGTCCTCGTAGTCGTCGACCTTCGGCCGCTGGCGCTTCGAGACGATGTCCTCCACGTCGAGCGGATGCCAGCCGAATCGGTCGGCGAGCTCCCGCGCCGTCTCGACATCGGGCGAGACGACGTTGACCCACGTGAGACCGCTAGCGGTGAGCTCGTGGACGATCGGCGCCGGCGTGACGACCGGCGAGCCGCCACGGGCGCGCGAACGTCGGATGCGAGGGAGGCTCGGCATGGGGTTTCAGCGGGTCGTCCGTCGTCAGCGCCATGTTCGGCATGGTAGCTCCGGTGCCTCCACCTCAGGTTGCCACCACGGCGGGCACTGGAGTGCGGCGCGCCCGCGCAGGCAGGGTCCCTTCGACGACGAGCGTGCATGCGGCGCCGATGGCGCAGAGCGCTGCCGCCGCGAACCAGACGCCGTTCGGCGAGACGGCAAGCCCGGCTCCGCCGAG